>CAZNFS010000025.1:7084-27155 GCA_964572695.1 uncultured Desulfobacteraceae bacterium | reverse complement strand
AGATCCTGCCATGCGGGGGATCCTATACAATAGTTGAGGTGTTTGATGAATAATTTAGGATTTATTCGATCGGCCCTTTTTGTACCTGGAAATCGACCCGATCGGGTGGGCAAGGCGGTGCAGACCGAGGCCGATGTCGTCATTGTAGACCTGGAAGATGCCGTTCCGGTTGGACTCAAAATAGAAACCCGTCCCATCGTTGCCGACAAAATTCGACAGCATCGCGACCGTCGGATGCTGGTGCGAATTAACGGCCCCGAGACCGAATTTGTGCGGGGTGATTTGGAGGAGATTGTTTGTGAACCTTTGACCGGCGTGATCGTGCCCAAAATCGAATCAGCCGACAACATGCAATTCCTGCATCAACTTTTGTGTCAAGCCGAACAGGCTCAGGGCATGTCTAAAGGATGCCTGGCGATGATTCCTTTGATAGAAACGGCCTTGGCGGTTGAAAACGTGATGCGGATCGCCTCCTCCAAACTGATTCCGCGGCGCAACATCATCCTGGCCCTGGGTGCTGCCGATTTGGCGTTGGATGTGGGTTTTGAAATCACCAAAGGGGGCCAGGAGCTGGCCTATCCACGGGCTCGGATTGCGATGGCCTGTGCCGCGGCAGGTCTGGGAGCGCCGCTCGACACCCCCTACATGGTCGATCTTAAGGATCACGAGGCATTAGAAGCCGATATTATCAGAGCCAAAGGGTTTGGTTTTCAGGGGAAACTCTGTATTCATCCAAATCAGGTAAACCCCTGCAACCGCATTTTTTCTCCCGGTGAGGAGGAGATCGCCTTTGCGCGCAAAGTTATTCAAGCCTTTGAAACCGCCGAAAGCGATGGCAAAGCGGCGATTCTGGTGGATGGCAAATTCGTTGATTATCCGGTTGTGGAACGGTCGCGGCGAATTTTGAAAATAGCTACGACAGAACAGGTGTAAGATGGGAGAATTTATTAAAGTCAGGATCGATCAGGACAAGTGCGCAGGCGTGCCGGCAATCGAGAAAATGGTTCAGGTGTGTCCGGTCAACATTTTTAAGGTGGAGGAGAACAGACCGGCGGTGCAGGAGGAGAACGAAGACGAATGCACCCTGTGTATGCTGTGTATTGAAGCCTTTCCCACCGGTGCAATAAAGATCCATAAACTGTATGATGAACAGCCCGGCGAATTGAATGGAATCAGACAAGCTGACCCTTAAACTTAAACACCTGAACTTCAGTCCGAATGTGATCGCGGAACAGGTTTCGCGGATTCTGACCGAAGCGATTCTGGAAGGTGTTCTCAGGGGCGGCGATCGGCTCATCGAGGCCGAACTGCAAAAGCAGTTTGGCGTCAGCCGCTCTCCCCTGCGGGAGGCGTTTCGGGATCTCGAAAAAAAGGGCCTGGTGGTCATCGTTCCGCGCAAAGGAACTTTTGTTAAACGGATAACGCATAAAGACATTGAAGAGCATTTTCCGGTCCGTTCGGCTTTAGAGGGACTTGCCGCTCAAGAAGCGTATGTCAAAATTAGCCCGCAAAAACTCAGGGAAATGGGGCAAGTACTTGCACGAATGCAAAGCGCCGCAGGGAAAAATGATACCAAAGCGTACTGGAAGGCGCATCTTCGTTTCCATGATATCTTCATCACCGCCTGCGACAATGATATCCTCATTGGAATTTTGAAGACCCTTAGAATGCATCACTTGTGGTATCGGTTTTCATATCAATACTATCAAGAAGACCTGCCGAATTCTTTGGCGGTTCACGAAAAAATATTTGATCTTTTCAAAAACAAAAAGACAAATCCGGAAAAAATTGGAGAGCTGGTTCGGAGCCACATCCAGATCGCCTATAGGCGGTTTTTGGATTATTTGGGTGAACAGGATCATGGCAAATATGAAATATAGGGCATTTGAGGAAAGATTGCTGATTTTAGCAAATCGGCTGCCCGTGGTGAATTTTTATGCAAAGACGCGGGGATGGCCTTTTGTTTTGGCCTGGGTTCACCGCATAGGCGCTGTTTGTATGGTTCTTTTTTTATGGGCGCACATTTATACGCTCTCCTTTTTGACACAGCCTGAGGCATATGAGGCTCAGATGAAACTCTTCGGGTTTGTTGGAGTTCGTTTCCTTGAATGGCTTTTGGCGGTTCCGGTTATCTTGCACACCCTTAACGGGGCACGGCTGATTATGTATGAAACTTTGGGGAACCGAAACGACGCGTCTGCGATTCGATGGGTTTTGGGAATTGCCGTGATTTATGTGTTGCTTTTGGGGTCGTGCATGACGATGGGGAATCAATCCGTGACGCCGTTATTTTTCTGGCTGAGCGTTTCGATCGTGAGTGTGACATTTTTATTCTGGATTTCGCCACGCATATGGCAAGCCGGCGGGGATCGTTACTGGAAGCTTCAAAGAGTGAGCGGCATGTTTATGTTTATGATGATTCCGGCGCATCTTCTATTTATGCATTTGCAGCCCTCCATGGGTCACGAGGCCGGTGTGATTGTGGCGAGAATGCAGGATCCGTTTATCAAGGCCGTCGATATCGGTCTCGTCTGCGCGGTGTTATATCATGCCGGTTTCGGCCTGGGATCCATTTGTAAAGACTATATCGGTATAAAAGCGCTGCAAAGAGGCTGTGCGGCTCTGATCTATCTGGTGATGATGGTCTTTGCCTGGATCGGCATCCGGCTGATCGTGATGGTCTGAAGGAGAACACGTTAAAATGACTAAAGCTGTGCGGGTTGAAGATACGATTCAATGTGACGTGCTGATTATCGGTGCCGGCGGGGCCGGGTTTCGGTGTGCGGCGACGATCCTCGATCAGGCGCCCGAAACCAGGATCATCGCTCTAACCAAGGGCGCGCATCCCCAAAAATCCCACACTTCCACGGCCCAGGGGGGGCTGGCAGCCGTGGACCCTCAGGATCCGGCCGATAAAACTGTTTATCATATGTTTGACACCTGGAAGGGATCGGACTGTATGGCCGATCAGGATGTGATGAAGAAGGTTTGCGAAGCGGCGTGGGAAGAAATCTTGTGGCTTGAAAATCGGGGCATGCATTTCAGCCGTGATCATGAAGGCAAACTGGCCAAGCGGACCTTTGGAGGGCACACACTCAACTTTGGTGAATCCTCAGCCTTTCGGGCCGTGTTTGAAGCCGATCGCACCGGCAAAGGCATCATGGATACCTGCTGGGGCGAAACGTTAAAACGGGGTATTACGTTTATCAATCAGGGAATGGCTATAGAGCTTCTGTTTAAAGACAACCAATGCGTCGGCTGTATCGTATTCAAACAAAAGACAGGCGAAATCATAACCATCCAATCCAAAGCGACGGTACTGGCCACTGGGGGGAGTGGGCAGGTCTTTAAAATTACCACAAACTGCCGCCAGAACACCGGCGATGGGCTGGCTTTGGTTCTGCGGGCAGGGCTTCCGGTAATGGATCCTGAAGCAGTTCAATTTCATCCCACCGGGATTGTCGGCCCGGGTATTCTGGCAAGCGAGACCTTGCGCTCGGTAGGCGGAATCCTTCGAAACCGGGATGGAGAGGCTTTTATGGAACGGTATGCACCCAAAATGCGCGAACTAGCGCCACGCGATCTGGTGTCACGGGCCATCGCCACAGAAATCCGGGAGGGAAGGGGCATATTAAACCCCGATCACCAGGTAGGGCATGTGTGGATCGATTTGCGCCATCTTCCGGAAGCGGTGCACACCCGGCAGATCCCCGAGGTGACCGGCTTCTTTAGGAAATATCTCAATCTCGATCCCCAAAAGGAGCTGTGCCCGGTCCATCCGAGCAATCATTATCACATGGGCGGAATCCCTACCAATGCGGTAGGGGAGGTACTCGACAATCAGCTGCAGGTCGTCCCCGGCTTGTATGCCGTAGGGGAGTGTGCCGGCGCCAGTTTTCACGGTTTTAACCGGTTGGGGACAAATTCGATTTTAGAATTGATCGCCATGGGACGTTTTGTGGGGGAAGCGGTTTTGAAACATCTCAAAGACTCTCCCCAAAAGAGACCCCAGGCTCCAAAATCAATCCATGTGTCCCTATTCGATCGTTATCTGGAAGCACGCGGATCTGAAAATGCAGACCAGCTGCGCGAGGCGATGCGGACGGTGATGACCGAAAATTTAGGCATTTTCAGAACAGAAACCGGAATTTCCAAAGCAATCGAAGCCTTAAAGGAGTTAAAAGAACGGGCGGCGAAGATCCCTGTGTTTAATAAAAGCCTGCGTATGAACCCGGAAATGATTCAATGCTGGGAGCTTGACAGCCTGTTGGCGGTAGCGATGGTTATTGCCCGGGCGGCGTTGGAGCGAAAGGAGTCACGGGGAGGTCATTATCGGGATGATTTTCCGGAACGCGATGATGCCTACCAGTATCACACCCTTGTCTCAATGCCGCAGTTTGGGGAAATCGAGCTTGGCAGACGTAAAGTCGATATGAGCTTATATGAGGCCCGGGATGTGGTTTCGCAGCAGTTCGGAATCATTGAACGTAAATATTGATGGCGTTGTAAAAAGACGCATCTACTGCGTTGTATTATTTTTTCAGACATTCGGCATACTACATGTATAGCCTCATCCCTGAAAAAATACTACGCCTTGTATATGAATCTTTTTACTTAGCCATCCAAGGTTAAATTCGTGACTTTTTACGAAATTATCAAACATCGGTTTAAGGGAACCCAATGCGTTTCCATACACAGATAAATAATGCTAATCTAAAGTGTCCAATTCAGAAATGGGGATTTTTTGTGTTGGACAAGGCCGCACAAGGGTTTGCGGTGAGGCGTACTCATTGTACGTCGAAACCGGAAAGCTGCGGAGAACGCCGTACAACGCAAAAAAGACCATTTATGGGTGGACACTGAGATGAGTGGCGAGACAGAAAATCCGTCATTTTATGAGATAACGCTGAAGATCCGTCGTTTTGATCCGGACGAAAAGCGCGCCTGGGTTCAGGATTATCACGTGCGGGCCGGTCGTATTCTGAGGTTTGTTGATATCCTGCGGGCAATAAACCGCGAGCAGGATCCAACGTTGACCTGGAGTTCTTCCTGCGAACATGGGCAGTGCGGCTCCTGCTCTGTAAAAATCAACGGAAAACCGCTTCTGGCATGTGAACTTCTGGTCGAAGATGCCGTTCGCAACTTTGGCACGTCTACCTTTCTGGTTGAACCCATTGGTGTGGCACCCGTGATTCGGGATCTGGTTGTGGATCTGGAAAGGGCTTATGAAAAAATCGATCAGGTCAAGCCCTATTTAATTGCACCGGCAAACCAGGAGCCCAAGAGGGCGGCGTCTCGAATATCACCAAAAGAGCTGGAAAGGTATGTGAAAGCCACGCGTTGTATCAATTGCTTTTGCTGCGCGACCGCATGTATCAGCAGCCATAAGTCATTTCTGGGACCCAATGCAATGCTGGCTGCCATCGTGCGCGTGATGGATCCGCGGGAATCGGCCAAAGAAGAGCGCTTGAAGATTATATTCAGCGATCGCGGCGTCTACCGGTGTCATACGGCGCAGGCATGCACTTTTGTTTGTCCCAAGGAAATCGACGTTGCGCACTTTATGGCCTTAGCCAAACAGGGCCGGATCACCTAGAGGAGGGCATCATGCCGCTGACAAAGAATCTTTCTCAAAAATGCCATGCCATAAAGTATGAGGATTTGCCGGATGAGGTAATCGATCGAACAAAATACCTTCTGCTCGATTATATCGGCGTTGCGGCCCGCGGGGCACTCAGTGAATCGAGTCAACCGGTATTTGACTTGATTCGCGATTTGGATAAATCGCAGGACGGTGCGATGGTGATCGGGACGAATATCAGGGTCAACTCGCCTTTGGCTGCCTTGGGTAACGGGACTGCAGCGCACTCACTTGAGCTCGATGACGTTGTCAATGAAGCCTCCTTGCACCCGGCGGTGACCATAATGGCCGCGGCTCTGGCTTCCGTGCATGGGAAGCCATGTTCCGGTAAAGAATTGATAGCGTCGATTGTGGCCGGTTACGAAGTCGCGATCAAACTGGGGGTAGCGTTGGATCCGGCCGCACATTATGCCCGGGGGTTCCATCCCACCGGAACCTGTGGAACATTGGGGGCTGCGGTTACGGCGGCAAAGATTCTTGGATTGGATCCAAAAGGAATCTCAAACGCCTTAGGAATCGCGGGGAGTCAGGCCGCGGGATCGATGGAATTTCTAGCTGACGGATCGTATACCAAAAGACTTCATGCCGGATGGGCCGCACATAGCGGCATAATGGCCGCGCTTCTGGCTCAGAACGGTTTTAGCGGTCCAAGTACGATTATTGAAGGAAAATCCGGTTTTCTGCATGCGTATTCCCCGCGTTCGGATGCGGACAAAGTCCTAAAAAACTGGGCCGAGCCGTATGAAGTGATGCGGACCAGCATCAAACCGCACGCCTGCTGCCGTTACAAGCAGGGACCAATCGACGGAATCTTAAAAATTATGCGTGAAAACCGACTCAAAGCGGCTGATATTGAAACGGTCAATTTGGGCATTCTCAAGGCCGGAATGACCATCGTGGCCCGGCCCGAAGAATTGAAGTCCAATCCTCAATCAATTGTCGATGCCCAATTCAGCATGCCATTTGGTGCTGCGGTGGCGATTTTATACGGCCAGGCTTCTTTGGATGAATATTCGCTTCAAAATATTCAGTCTGCACAGATAAAAGCGATGATGGATCGTATTCATTGTGCCGAAGATCCGGATCTGGAAACGGAATTTCCCCGCAAATGGCCGGCTTCGGTCACCATCGGGATTAAAGACGGACCGGAGTACAGAACTCGAATCGAATATCCCAAGGGTGATCCTGAAAATCCGCTTACCTGGGATGAGCTGATCGCCAAGTTTAAAAATCTGATGGCACCGGTTTTCCCTGATGAAAAACAAAACACAATCGTCACCCGCGTAAAAACCCTGGAGCAATCCGAAACACTCGATTCTTTTCTGACATTTTTGGGAAGGTGAAGCGCTACAGCGAGGCCGCCAAAAGAAATTTTTCCCTTACTCTTGCTTCCTTATGGTCGCCAAAGGTTTCGGTATGCAAAAGTGTGAACTCGCCAATTACCTGGCTTGCCTTCGAATGCCTTGAACGATGCTCATTCAATCGGGAGGCAAATCATTGGTAATGCTCACACTGCGACATCGATCCGGCTATTATCGAAAATCAGGCGGCAATAGTTTGCTTGTCGGCAGGGATCTTGTTTAACACTAATTCTTTTAGATCTAATTTGCGGGATGCATTATCAATATCGATCCCAACCAGGTTGTTTTGATCATCGTAGTCGAGCACGACTCCGGGAGATACCTCCCGGCTTTCCAAACTCTCTTTAGCAGATAAATCAATATACAAGGAATCTGTTTCTGGATAGTATGATATTCTCATGGTTTGAACCTCCTATCTGGAAATGCATTGTGGATGGTGACTTTGTCTTCGAGAGTAATGACACGGAGAAAGCGTTCATCAAGTTCTTCAATTGCAGCCCAGAAACGGTATCTATTGTGCTCCTGTTTTTCAATTTTTAGCGGGTTTTTTAACACCCTGACACACCAGTCTTTTTTAATGTAAGGTCTTTTTCTAAGGACCTCCCGTTCAAAATACTCTGTGAATTTAAAGGATTCCATTTACTTCAGCATAATCGAAAGAAACCACCATGTAAACGGATTTTTTGGCCAATTTGGTTTTCATAGTTTTTTGATGTGCCGATAAAAATAGAAAGGCACTTGCCATGCAAGCGCCTTTTTTTATTCATTTTTGGTCGGGGCGAGAGGATTTGAACCTCCGACCCCTTGAACCCCATTCAAGTGCGCTTCCAGACTGCGCCACGCCCCGACACAAACTCTCCATTTAACAACTCGGGTGTTGACTGTCAAGTTGATATGCGATTTTCTTTTTTTTTAAAATTGATCGCTGATATATATCAACATATTGACATTGTTAAATATTTTCTATAATCTCGCATAATGTAGAATTGATTCGCGAATTTCAAAACGGAATGGAATAATTTGTAATGACAGTGGACATAAGCCATCCGAGACTCCCCCCGCGACTGCGTCCCGGCGATACGATAGGTATCACTGCTCCGGCCAGTCACTTCAAACAAGAGGCGTTTGAACGGGGTCTCCAAAAGCTGCAATCCATGGGGTTTAAGACCCATATCCCGGAAGGTCTTTTTGAAAAAAAGGATTATTTAGCGGGTGGAGATGAACATCGGGCGGATTTATTAAACCGGCTTTTTAGCGATAGGAATATAAATGGTATCATGTGCGCCCGGGGCGGGTACGGGTCGCTGCGGATTTTAAATTATTTGGACTTTCAAGGGATACGTCAAAATCCGAAAGCATTCATCGGTTTTAGCGACATTACCGCGATCCTGTCCGTGTTGGTAACCCACGGCCGAATGATCGCCTTTCACGGACCAACGCTGGTCGGCCTTGGGAAATCCCCGCTACCGACGCAAAAGATCCTGCAAAATGTGCTCCAGGCGGAAACCGGCCTAACTATCAAATCTCCAGCGGGTGTAACGCTCAGAGAGGGGTCCGCTGAAGCGTCAATTTTGGGCGGCAATCTCACCACGCTGTGCCATTTGGTGGGCACACCGTTTATGCCGCAGCTGAAGGGCTGCATTTTGCTGCTCGAAGATAACGGGGAAGCGCTCTATCGAATCGACAGAATGCTGCACCAAATGAAGCTGGCCGGATGCTTGGATGGGATTGCGGGCTTGATTCTGGGGCGGTTTGAAAATTGCGGTGCCATCGAAGATATATATAAGGTCGTGCTGGAGGTTTTTGATGCGGACGACATCCCCATTTTGGCCGGGTTCGATGTTGGGCATGGGCATGCGCAAACGAATTTAACCCTACCGCTGGGAATGCCGGCGACCTTGGACACCTCTTGCCGTCAGGTGTCGTTTCACATACCGACAAAGGCTCGCTGAGGGATGCCGTGCAATGAAGCTGGTCGACGCAATGATGCAAAAGGCGGTCTCGGAAAATGTTTTTCCGGGAGGGGTGCTTCTGGTATCGAAAAATGGCACCATCCGTTTTTATGAAGCATACGGTTATGCCAACGTGTTCACGCAATTGCCCATGACCAAAAGCACTCTTTTTGATCTGGCTTCCCTCACCAAACCTCTGGCAACGACCCTGGCGGTAATGCGATTGATTCAAAGGCGCAAAATCGCACTTGAAAAAACCGTGGGCGACATCCTGCCACAGCTGAAACACGGATCAAAAGAACATATCCAAATCGGACATCTACTCGGACACTGTTCCGGTTTGCCCGATTATCGCCCCTATTATCTCGAACTGTGCCACCTGAAACCCCCGCTTCGCAAGTCGGCCTTAAGAGATTTTGTCGGCCGAGAGCCCCTGGTGAATCCTGTCGGCAAGGAGGTGCTATACAGCGATTTAGGCTTCATGCTTCTGGCCTGGATAATTGAGACAACAGCCGGCAATTCCTTGAACCGTGTGGTCGAAGAAGAGATTTACCTGCCGCTTGGGCTAAAGGATCTCTTCTTTGTTGATTTGCATGCGGGTAAAAACAATCAACAATTTGCGGCGACAGAGAAGTGCCCGTGGCGTGGAAGGGTAATGGAGGGGGCCGTGCACGATGAAAACGCATTTGTTGTGGGAGGTGTCGCGGGCCATGCCGGCCTTTTTGGAAAGGCCATGGACATTTGCCGGCTGCTGGAGGGGATCATGTACACCTATCAGGAGCGAAATGCGGATTCTATTTTTACACCCAATTTAGTGAAACGGTTTTTGACATGTCAAGGCAGTAAATCGCGAACTCTGGGTTTCGATACGCCCTCTACTCAGGATTCAAGCAGCGGTGAATATTTTTCAAAAAACAGTGTCGGGCATTTGGGGTTTACGGGAACCTCGTTCTGGATGGATCTTGAGCGTTCGATTATTGTCATCCTTTTGACGAATCGTGTGCATCCTACAAGAACAAATGAAAAGATAAAGGCGTTCCGCCCGCAACTCCATAATGCCGTAATGCGTTGTTTAGTGGATGAGGAAAAAAAATAAGTTAGATTTGAAACCAGTTTACACTTGTAATACGGATATATATTTGGTAACGATTTCCGGATAATATAATCGCGATCGGTTATTACAGGTTATATCGACATTGGTCTAGGAGAATTAATACGGCATGAATTTTTTGGATTCAGTTCTTGGGATATTCTCAACTGATTTGGCAATCGATCTCGGCACAGCCAATACACTGGTTTATGCCAAAGGAAAAGGGATTGTTCTGAGCGAACCATCGGTGGTTGCCATACGAACGGACAACAAACTAAAAAACCGGGTTCTCGCTGTTGGGGCTGAAGCCAAAAACATGCTGGGGAGGACGCCCGGAAGTATTACGGCGATTCGCCCCATGCGTGACGGTGTTATTGCCGACTTTGAAGTAACCGAAGCCATGTTGAGACATTTCATCCAGAGCGTGCACAATCGACGATCGTACGTGAGACCCCGAATTATCGTGGCTGTCCCATCCGGTATTACGCAAGTGGAAAAGCGTGCGGTTAAAGAATCCGCGGAGTCCGCCGGTGCAAGAGAGGTATTTCTGATTGAAGAGCCCATGGCGGCGGCCATCGGGGCCGGTCTCCCTATCACCGAACCCACCTGTAATATGGTGGTCGACATCGGTGGCGGAACAACCGAGGTTGCGGTTATCTCGCTGGCGGGAATTGTCTACAGCCGGTCCATGCGGGTCGCAGGCGATAAGATGGATGCAGCCATCATCCAATATATAAAAAGGAAATATAATCTGTTGATCGGTGAGCGGACTTCCGAACTGATTAAAATGACGATCGGTAACGCCTATCCGGATCCTGAAAATCTGGAAACGATCGAAGTAAAGGGCCGGGATCTAGTGTCCGGAATACCGAAAATAATTGCCATTGACTCGGAAGAAATCCGGGTCTCCATTAGCGAACAGATTGATGCCATTTTAGAAACGGTTAAGATAGCGCTTGAACAAACGCCGCCCGAACTGGCGGCTGATATCGTGGACCGGGGGATTGTTTTAACCGGTGGTGGGGCGCTGCTTAAAAACCTCGACAGACTGCTCCGAGAGGAAAGCGGACTTCCAATCACAATCGCTGAAGACCCATTATCAACAGTGGTGATGGGATCCGGCAAAGCGCTTGACAGCATCGACATGCTCAAACAGGTTGTGATTACGTAGCTCTATGTTTTCCAAAAAGATGGTGGTGATTATTGGCGTAATCGCATTGATTACCGTCAATTTCATAATCCTTTCTCTTACCAGCCGAAACAATCACAATTCATATGGAGCGGAGCGATTCGCCATACCGTTTGTGGCCGTGTTCCAAAAGACCGTGACCCAAACGGCCGTTTTTTTTAGAAATGTCTGGCGCCACTATTTCTATCTGGTGGCGGCCTCCCAGGAAAATGTTAACCTCAAACAGAAACTGCGCCGGGCCGAAGAAAAAAATATGCGGCTCAATGAAATTGTGATAGCCAATGTCAGGCTGCGTAAACTGCTGAATTTCCAGAAAAACACAAAACATTCTTATCTGTCTGCGGAAGTCGTTGGAAAGGATCCTTCGCCCTGGTTTAAAACAATTATTATCGATAAGGGCCGAGCGGAGGGTGCCGCCAAAGGTTTCCCGGTGATTATACCGGAAGGAATCGTGGGGCAGGTGATGGCGGCAGCAAAACATTACTCCAAAGTGCTGTTTTTAATCGACCCCAACAGCGCGGTGGATGCGATGGTCCAAAGGACAAGAGCCCGTGGGATCATCAAAGGCGGAACGGCAGATGTGTACCAGTTTAAATACGTCATGCGCCAACATGATGTACGGGTGGGCGACACGATCGTTTCTTCCGGATTGGACGGCGTGTACCCCAAGGGGGTCGGTATCGGGCGTGTGCTGACGGTTTCTAAAAAAAACACAGGCATCTTTCAGGAAATAAGCGTGGCTCCGTCAGTTAATTTTGAAAAACTTGAAGAGGTGTTTGTCTTACTGAATCAGCGCAAGTACGAAATCGTGAAAAAAGAATGACATACTGCTTCTATTTAGCTACCGGCCTGTTGCTGGTTATAATCCAAACAACGATTAAACCTTATTTTCCTGTTCTGTTGTCCGATTTGTATGATTTGCTGATCCCCTTTGTTCTCTACCTCGCTATTTTCCGGTCACCCGGTGAAAGTATTCTGGTCGTTCTTTTTTTTGGTCTCATAATGGACAACTTCACCGGCGGGCCATTCGGCTTTTATGTGAGTGCCTATTTCTGGTTGTTTGTCGGGATCAAGGCGATTATGAAAATATTTCAATTAAAAAATACTTTCATTCTGCTCTTTATCGTGGCTTTCGGGGTGCTGGCGGAAAATTTGATGTTTATCGGCGTACATCTGGCCTTCAAACCAAATGTGCCTTTTCCCATAGAAAGCGCGCGTCCGCTTATCGCCCAGGTTTTGTGGGCTGTTGCGACAGGTGCTGTTTTGTTAATGCTGATTAAATTTATCCATAACGGCGTGGAACAGTGGCAGGGCAAGTGGCTGTTTCAAAACAGTAAAAAGACCTAATGGGGATCGATTGTGGCCAAAATTCTGGGTGCACCGGATGTCGATTGGTATAAACCCCGCTTAAACGGGGTCATGTATTTTATCATCGGTGCTTTTATCCTTCTTTTTGTACGCCTGTTTTATTTGCAGTTGATGGAAGGCGAAGATTTACGACGGCTATCGAAACACAACAGCATCCGCCTTCAGGGTTTGAATGCGCCGCGGGGCTTGATTTTTGATCGCAATGGGAAGGTTCTGGTGGATAATCGTCCTGCTTTTGACCTGAGCATTATTCCCCGTGATGCCAAACCGATCGGTCCTACCGTCCAAAACCTGGCTCGTTTTTTAGATGTTCCGGTTTCCGAACTGAAAGCTAAGGTCGAGCGTAAAAATGGAATTTCAAGCTACCAACCCTACTTGTTAAAACGTGATATCGGCCGCAATGCACTTGCGGCGATTGAGGTGCATAAACTCGATCTTCCGGGAGTGATGATCGATGTTAAACCCCAAAGAGATTATCTCCACCAGACTTCAGCGGCGCATCTGATCGGATATCTGAGTGAGGTCAACCCAAACGAGCTGAAAAACCGTAAATACCTGAACTACAAAGCAGGCGATTTGATCGGTAAATTCGGAATCGAGAAAATCTATGAGCAGTTTCTACGGGGAACCCGAGGCGGCCGACAGGTGGAAGTCAATGTCACGGGACAGGTTGTGAGAGTATTAAATACGGTGAATCCCGAACAGGGCAACAGCGTCTATCTTAGTATCGATTATAGACTGCAGGCCAAAGCGGAAGAACTCCTAAAAGGCAAGGCCGGCGCCATCGTGGCCCTGGATCCCCGTAACGGAGATGTGCTGGCATTGGTCAGCAGTCCGACATTTGACCAAAATGCGTTTGTAAGCGGTATGTCACGCGCCGAATGGAAGGCGCTGGTCGGCAACCCGCTGCGGCCGATGGAAAATAAGGCCGTTCAAGGCGAATATCCGCCGGCCTCGACCTATAAAATTATTACTGCCCTGGCGGGGCTGGAAACGGGTGTCACAGATACAAAATGGACCGTTTTTTGTCCCGGCGGTTATGCGTTTGGCGATCGTGTTTTCCGCTGCTGGAAAAAAGAGGGGCATGGTAAAGTAAATATTGTCAAGGCCCTGTCCCAATCGTGCGATGTGTATTTTTATCAACTGGGACTTAAACTGGGTGTTGACCGGATTGCCCAATATGCCCGTGCAGCGGGACTGGGAAAAACAACCGGTATAAATCTCGATCAGGAAGCATCGGGCTTGATTCCTACCGCCAAATGGAAACGGCGACGTTTTGGCGAACCGTGGCATAAAGGGGAAACTCTGTCCGTGGCCATCGGGCAAGGCTACAATCTGGCAACCCCTTTGCAGATGGCGGTTGTGATGGCGGCCGTGGGCAATGGCGGAACACTGTGGCGCCCGTTAATATTGAAAAAAATTGAGACCTCCGAAGGGAAACTTCTGTTTATAAACAAACCCGAAATTACCGGCCAGCTGCCTGTCAGCCGGAAGTCCTTAGAAATTGTCCGCAGGGGTTTATGGGAGGTGGTGAACCATGTCAGAGGCACTGCCAGGAGAGTCCGGATCAAAGGCCTGGACATAAGCGGCAAAACCGGAACGGCCCAGCTTTTTGGACGTAAAGATGATGAAACCGAAACCGAGGGGGTTGTAAGCTCCCATTTGATACCGCATGCTTGGTTTGTGGCCTATGCCCCGTCGGAAACACCCCGGATCGCTTTAGCGGTGATTGTAGAGCATGGAGATTCGGGTTCCAGAGCAGCCGCGCCCATCGCTAGAGAACTAATTCGTCTTCATATGGCTGAAGATAAGCAACCCGGATCAAATCCGGACCAGGCGCGGCGGGTAGCGGGTGGGGACGACCATGTTTGATCGACGGTTAGTGCAAAATTTTGATTGGACTTTGCTGGGACTTACGTTTCTTCTGGGCGCAATCGGTTTTATCACCCTATTCAGTGCCGTAAGCGCGGGGTCCGCCACGCCTCATAAAATAATTTACATCAAACAGTTGATCTGGCTGTTTTGCGGTATGGCGGCAATGGTTATCGCGTTCCTTTTTAATTATAAATTTCTCGAAAAATGGGCTTACGGGATTTATGCGATCTCGATCATTTTGTTGGGTTGGGTGCTGTTATATGGGAAGCATGTGGGCGGGTCCCAGCGATGGCTGGTTCTGGGTCCCGTGTCCATCCAGCCATCGGAGCTTGTAAAAATCGCGGTCATCATCGTCCTGGCACGGTATTACGCCAAACATGCCGAAAACAAAGGGTTTAGCTTGCGCGATTTGATAGGGCCCGTAGTGCTGCTGATTATTCCTTTTGCCTTAATCGTACGGCAGCCGGATCTGGGAACGGCCATGATCGTTTTGCTCATTGCCGGCTCAATGACCGTTTTCGTTAAAATTGAAAGACGATCCCTTTTGTCTCTGCTGGTTTCGGGTACGGTTGCCATCCCTGCGGTTTGGTTCTTTCTGAAAGGCTACCAACAGCAGCGGATTCTGACGTTTTTGAATCCGGACAGAGATCCGTTGGGAGCGGGCTATCACATCATCCAATCGAAGATCGCCATCGGATCGGGGATGATATCAGGAAAAGGTTTTTTAAAAGGAACCCAAAACGCACTCTCCTTTTTACCGGAGCAGCACACCGACTTTATTTTTTCGGTTTTGGCCGAAGAATGGGGCTTTGTCGGATCGGTGTTGCTTCTGTGTATTTTCCTGATGTTGATTGTGCGCGGTCTGAGCGTTGCGTATGGTTCCAGGGATTCTTTTGGAACCATTCTGGGCATCGGTATTATTGCGATGATTTTCTGGCAGGTTTTTATCAACATCGGCATGGTCATGGGGCTGATGCCGGTGGTCGGTGTGCCCCTGCCCCTGATCAGCTATGGGGGATCATCGACTTTAACGGTTATGATCTGCATCGGGATCTTGCTCAATATCAGCATGCGGCGCTTTATGTTTTGATGGCGTCGTAAAAAGTCCCATCTACTGCGTTGTAATATTTTTTCAGACACTCGGCATACTACATGTATAGCCTCGTTCCTGAAAAAACACTACGCCTTGTATATGAACCCTGGTCGCCTACGGCGCCGCCAAAGGCGGGTAAACCTTTTTACTTAGTCATCTATAATTGAATTCATTACTTTTTTACGAGACCATCATGTTTTAATAAATATTAAAAAAACAAGGAATTTTGGCTATATAAAAAAAGTCAAAAAACCTTTGACATTTAAATATTGTGGATGGTATAGACCGCCCGAGTCAATTCCAGGTTTAATCCCCTAAAAATAAATTATAAATGGAGGATACCCATGCTGAGTATTGATGGATCCCTCTTTATTCAAATTGCCAATTTTATTTTTCTTATCTGGGCGTTGAATATTGTCCTGTACCGACCGATCCGTAGAATTTTGAATCAGAGGCAGGAAAAGATGGACGGGTTTAAAGAGAATATCGCCGCCTTTGTGGCGAATGCCAAGCAAAAAGACGAGGCGTTCATAAGTGGCGTTAAAGAAGCCCGCGCCAAGGGCTTAAAAGAAAAAGAAAGCCTGTTGTTCGATGCGGCCGAAGAAGAAAAAAAGATAATCCAAAGAATAAATCAAAAGGCCCAGGCAGATCTGGCCGACCTTAAAGAAAAGGTGGCCCGTGATTCGGCTGCGGTCAGGGAATCGCTGCAAGCCGAAATAGATGACTTTGCCAATGCGATCGGCCAAAAAATTCTGGGGAGGACGATTTAATGCAGGTGCGCAGAAAACGCCCGAGGCTGTTAAGGGCGATATTTTTTCTAACATTAACCTTAATTGCCCTTCCGCTAAGCGTGACGCTGGCGTCTTCCGGTGGCGGGCAAGAGGCCGGGCCGAAAGGGTGGGTGGCCACAGACACCTACCGGGTCATGAATTTTGTCTTATTGGCGGGAGGCCTTATTTTTCTACTGCGCAAGCCATTGTCTCAGGCACTCAGAGGGCGTATCAAAGGGATCCATGATCAGTTGAGCGAGCTTGAGGCCAAGAAAAAAGAAGCCGAAAAAGAACTGGCCGCATATACGGAAAAACTGGCCCTTTTGGATCAAGAAGCCCAAAAGCTCATTGATGAGTATGTTAAACAAGGCAACGAAGCCAAGGCAAGAATCCTGCAGGAGGCCGAAGCGGCGGCGCAAAAACTGGAAGAGCAGGCGCAGCGCAATATTGAACATGAATTCAAACAGGCAAAATTGAAATTGCAGCAGGAAGCGCTTGAAAAAGCACTTGCCAAGGCTGAGGAAATCATTAAAAATAAGGTAACATCCCAAGACCAGGAGCGACTGGTTGACGAATATCTAAAGAAGGTGGTGGCATAGTGAGAAACTTGGCGATTGCAAGACGTTATGCAAAAGCTCTTTTGCTGATCGGCAAAGAGGATGATCAAACCGATATCTATCGCCGAGAGCTTGAGATGGTCGCCCAGATTGTTGAAAGGGAAGAAGAGCTGGCGTATGCTCTGACCAATCCCCTTTACGACGCGGCCGGCCGCAAAAAACTTCTGGCGGCGATCATGGCCAAACTGAATCTCTCCAAGGTGATGGGGTCTTTTCTGAATTTGCTTTTTGACAAAGGACGAATCGGGTTTTTAGGTTATATTAATGAATTCTATCAGAAACTGGCCGATGAATTAAAAGGTGTCGCCCGGGCCAGTTTGGTTTCGGCCGGCGAACTGACGCCCGAAACCATTGAAAAAATTCGTACAACCCTGTCGCAAAAGGCAGGTAAGGATATTATTCTTGAGGTGGAACAGGACCCCGGCCTTATTGGCGGGATTGTCACCAAAATCGGGGATCTTGTGTTGGACGGAAGCATTAAAACGCAATTACTCAACATGCAGGAATCATTAAAAAGGGGTGAGAGTGCATAATGGAATTAAGAGCCGAAGAAATAAGTCAGATCATCAAAGAGCAGATTACCGACTACGATAAAAAGGTGGAGCTCAGTGAAACCGGTGTGGTTCTTTCCGTCGGCGACGGGATTGCCAGGGTGTATGGGCTGGAAAAAGTCATGGCCCTGGAACTGGTAGAGTTTTCGGGTGGCCTTCTGGGACTGGTGTTGAACCTGGAGGAAGACAATGTGGGGGTCGCCGTCATGGGTGAAGATATCCATATTAAAGAGGGGGATATGGTCAAACGGACCGGCCGTATTGCCCAGGTTCCGGTCGGCGAGGCTGTTTTGGGACGAGTCGTTTCCGCTGTTGGGGAACCCCTGGATGGTAAAGGGCCTATCGATGCCGAACACTTCAGCCGGGTTGAAATGGTGGCCCCGGGTGTTATCGCCCGCAAAGGCGTCCATGAGCCGTGCTATACAGGTCTTAAGGCCGTTGATGCGATGACACCGGTGGGACGCGGACAGCGGGAATTGATCATCGGTGACCGTCAGATCGGCAAAACCGCCTGTGCCATCGATTCAATTTTGGCCCAGAAGGATACAGATGTTTATTGTATCTATGTGGCCTGCGGGCAGAAAAAATCGACAGTGGCCCAGGTTCACGCAGTTCTTGAAAATCACGGGGCCATGGAGTACACGACGATTGTATCGGCCTGCGCCAGTGACCCGGCCACGCTGCAGTATATTGCACCCTATGCCGGTTGTGCCATGGGGGAATATTTCCGGGACAAAAAGCAACATGCCTTGATTATCTATGATGACCTTTCCAAACAGGCGGCGGCTTATCGCCAGGTTTCGCTGCTGCTTCGACGACCTCCGGGCCGTGAGGCCTATCCGGGCGATATTTTCTACAATCACTCGCGTTTGCTGGAGCGTGCGGCCAAACTGAATGACGAACTGGGGGCGGGTTCCTTAACAGCTTTACCGATCATCGAAACCCAGGCGGGTGACGTTTCGGCATTTATTCCCACCAATGTTATCTCGATTACCGACGGGCAGATTTATCTCGAACCCGGTTTGTTTTTTGCAGGCATCAGACCATCAATCAATGTCGGTCTTTCGGTATCCCGGGTCGGCGGTGCCGCACAGGTTAAAGCAATGAAACAGGTGGCCGGCACATTGCGACTGGATCTGGCTCAATTCCGTGAACTGGAAGCATTCGCTGCCTTTGGAAGTGATCTGGACGCTGCAACCCAGAGGCAACTGACCCGTGGTGCAAGGTTGGTCGAAATCTTGAAACAACCGCAGTATCAACCTTTACCGATGAAAAAACAGGTTACCATCCTTTATGCGGGGACCAAGGGTTTTCTGGATGAATATCCGGTTGATGTACTCGCAAAATATGAGGCCGGTCTTTACCCTTTTATTGAGGACAGGTATCCGCAGATATTTTCCGAGCTTAGCGAAAAAGAAGAAATTTCAGACGATCTGAACGCGGTGATGACAGAGGCTCTGAATGCCTATGGCGAAGAATTCAAGGATACGATAAAATAGTTGTCTGTTATCCGTTATTTGTTAATCGTTTATGTTAATATTTCACTCGATGCTTGAATAACGAATAACCAATAGCAAATAACTTGAGGTTTCTATGGCAAGCTTAAAAGATGTCCAAAACAAAATCTCTGCGGTAAAAAAGACCAAGCAGATCACAAAAGCCATGAATATGGTGGCTACATCAAGGTTACGGGGTGCTCAGGTCAATATGGAAAATTTTCGGCCCTATGCCGATAAATTTTCGGAGGTATTGGGGAGCCTGGCCCAAAAGTCCGCTGAAAAAAGCAACCCTTTGCTGATGCCGCGTGAGGACATCAGGAAAATCCATGTGGTTTTATGTACATCCGACAGAGGACTGTGCGGCGGATTCAACGTCAACCTGATCGAGAAGGCTCAGAACTTCGTAAATGCAAAGGGCGGTGAAGATATTGAAATATCCTTTACGAATTTTGGGAAAAGGGGACGTGACTGGTGCCGCAAGAACCGGATGACAATTGAAGACGAACACATTGACGTCGTGGGAACCACTATCGGATTCAACGTGGCCGCGACGGCAGGACGGAAGCTGGTTGAGGGATACCTGAGCGGAGACTATGATGAGGTCTACGTTGTGTACGCTGAATTTGTCAGTATGGGAAAACAGGTGCCGACTTTGATGCAGCTCCTTCCGATACCGCCGATTGAAACGGGCACAGATGAAGGCCAAGAAGAACCTGAAGAATATCTGGCGGAACACATCTGCGAGCCCTCACCCGAAAGCCTTTTGGGCGAGCTGCTTCCCAGAAATGTTCATGTCCAGATGCATCGTGCATTGCTGGAAACTTCGACCAGTGAACATGCGGCGCGAATGGCGGCAATGGACAACGCAACCTCCGCTTGTAATGATATGATTGATAATTTGACACTAGTGTATAACAAGGCCCGGCAGGCATCAATTACGGCGGAATTAATGGATATCGTCGGCGGCGCCGAGGCCCTTAAAGGATAAATTCAAATCAAGTAACTAATCTGGAGGTCAGTTGATGGGAGAGAACATAGGTAAAATTACACAGGTTATGGGACCTG
>CAZNFS010000025.1:0-7073 GCA_964572695.1 uncultured Desulfobacteraceae bacterium | reverse complement strand
TTGATCAGGGCAACCTGCCGACAATCTATACGGCGCTTACGATCAGTAATCCCGCCATAAGCGATGAAGCAGATAACCTGGTAGTTGAAGTTGCACAGCATCTGGGTGATAATATCGTCAGGACCATAGCCATGGATGTAACCGACGGCCTAATGCGGGGACAGGAAGTAAACGATACGGGCAAACAGATCATGATGCCGGTGGGTGAAGCCGGTCTCGGCCGCGTGCTCAACGTGATCGGGAGGCCAGTTGATGGATTAGGGCCGGTCAGCCAGGAAAAGATGCTACCCATCCATCGCGAAGCGCCTAAGTTTACCGAACAGGACACAACCGTGCGTGTTCTTGAAACGGGTATCAAGGTCATTGACTTGCTGGTTCCGTTTCCGCGAGGCGGCAAAATGGGCCTCTTCGGTGGTGCCGGTGTCGGCAAAACCGTTATTATGATGGAGATGGTCAACAATATCGCCTTGCAGCACGGGGGGATTTCGGTATTTGCAGGAGTCGGAGAAAGAACCCGTGAAGGCAATGATCTTTACCATGAAATGAAGGAGGCCGGCGTTCTTCCAAAAGCGGCCCTGATTTACGGGCAAATGACCGAACCGCCCGGGGCAAGAGCGCGGGTGGCACTATCGGCATTGACGGCGGCTGAATATTTCCGAGATGAAGAGGGCCAGGATGTGCTCATTTTTATCGATAATATTTTCCGATTTACGCAAGCCGGCTCGGAGGTCTCAGCGCTTCTGGGACGCATGCCGTCCGCGGTGGGATATCAGCCGACACTGGCGGTCGATCTGGGCGAACTGCAGGAACGAATCACCTCAACCGACAAAGGATCAATCACTGCCGTGCAATGCGTCTATGTGCCGGCCGACGACTTGACCGACCCGGCGCCGGCCACAACCTTTGCACATCTTGACGGTACGGTGGTCCTTTCGCGCAAACTGGTTGAAAAAGGAATTTATCCGTCGGTGGACCCGCTCGACTCGACTTCCAGGATCCTGGATGCGGCCTATATCGGTGATGAACATTATCAGGTCGCTCGGCAGGTGCAGCAGATACTGCAAAAATATACGGAACTACAGGATATTATTGCGATTCTGGGGATAGATGAATTGTCAGATGAGGATAAGATCACGGTTGCAAGGGCTCGCAAGCTGGAACGATTCCTGTCGCAACCGTTCCACGTGGCAGAAGTCTTTACCAATACGCCCGGCAGCTACGTAAAAATTGAAGACACCGTTAACGGATTTAAAGAAATTATTGAAGGAAAACACGACGATCTTCCCGAACAGGCGTTCCATATGGTCGGTGGGATTGAAGATGTCATTGAGAAGGCCAAGAGCCTGGCGGTTGACTAAATAAGTTAAGGGTAAATTATGGCTGGAAATATCAGACTGGAAATTGTTACCCCTGAAAAAAATGTTGTCAGCGAAGAGGCTCAAATTGTAGCCGCTCCGGGGACACTGGGTGAGTTTGGCGTCCTTATCGGCCATACTCCCTTCTTAACAACACTTAAAACAGGGATACTCCATTATACCGCGGCCGACGGCAAAGAACGATTCGTTTTCGTTAACGGGGGCTTTGCCGAGGCACTCCCCGACAAGGTGACCATTTTAGCCGAATCGGCCGAAAGACGTCGCGATATCGACCCGGAACGGGCTAAAGCAGCCCAGGAAAGGGCCCAAAAACGATTGGATGAAGAGCGTTCAGAGTCAGATATCGATTTTGCCCGGGCTCAAACGGCGCTTGAGAGATCGGTGCTGCGGATAAGACTGGCCGGAAAAAATATGTGAAGTCAAATTTAGTGATTAACCCCCGAAACGGTACGGCATAAACCGTATTCATTCGTAAAAGGCAAGCCCAAAGAGAGGGCTTGCCTTTTCTGGTTAAGGCAGGATAGATTGATGACGTCGTAAAAAGTCCCATCTACTGCGTTGTAGTATTTTTTCAGACACTCGGCATACTACATGTATGGCCTCGTTCCTGAAAAAATACTACGCCTTGTATAAGAGCCTTTTTACTTAGCCATCGATAGTCGAATTCGTGACATTTTACGAATTCATCATAGATTGGTGCAACAAACATGAAAGGAAACCAACAAGCGATGACCAATGGAGTGGCTGTCATTATATTAGCCGCCGGCTTGGGGAAGCGGATGCGTTCGCCCAAAGCTCCTTTTCCAAAGGCTAAAGTACTACATCTGTTGAATGGTCGGCCAATGGTGGTGCATGTGGTTGAAACAGCAAGGCGCATCACCGGAAATCAAATCATTCTGGTAATCGGCAAACAGGCTGAAAGAGTGCGTCAAATTGTTGAGCATGAATTCGAGGGAATTTGTTTTGCGCTTCAAAAAGAACAGCTCGGCACCGGGCATGCGACAATGTGCGCCCTTCCGCAGTTGCAGAAGCATATTGAGCATGTAATGATTCTATGCGGTGATGTGCCTTTGTTAACCGAAGAAACATTGGCCCGATTGCTGCAAAATCATATTTTGACCGACCGAGACATGACCTTGCTGGCCGTAGAGGCGGATAACCCGTATGGGTATGGACGGATTTTAACAGACCAGAGCAATCAGATGGTCGGAATTGTCGAAGAGACCGATGCAACTGTCGCGCAGAGGACCATAAAGATCATAAACGCCGGAATTTATTGTGTAAAGAGACAGTTTTTGATAGATTCCTTGAAACAGATTGAACCCAACAACGTTCAAGGCGAACTGTACCTGACCGACATCATTGCCATTGGCCACCGACAGGGTGCCAAACTCGGATTTGTGATGGGTAAGAGCTTCGAAGAAGTCGTCGGGGTCAACACTCCTGATGATTTAATGCGCACCGAAGCCATCTTACAAAGACAATTTGATGAAAGATGTTGACTTCTGATAAATTTGGCGCTTATATTAAAACAAGTGCGTCAGGTGCGTAATGGCAGATAACGAACTAATTTTACAACAATTTGAGGAAATAGAAAAAAGAATAGAGCGGCTCGTTGCGGACTACCAATCACTTAAAGAAACAAATTCGAAGTTTCAAGCCAAAATTAAAAAACTAGAGGGAGAACTTAAAACCAGAACAGAAACCGAAAACCGCAATAGGGCCATTAAGGACAAAATCAGATCAAAAATCGAAAATCTGTTGGTTAAATTGGAGGATATCACAGAGGTGTGATTTCCATGTTCGCAAATCTTTGGTTTAGGAAAGGTCAAAGTTGAAATAATTGGAACAGCTGGTAACAATAGAGCTCTTTGGTCAAAACTATACGTTCAAAACGGAATCGGATGCCGTAGAGGCTCAAAAGGTTGTTGATTTATTGGCACAAGAAGTGACTAAAGTCGAATCGGAACAATCGAGCCAGTCAATAAGTATGAGTAAATTTGCAATTATAGTCGGTGCTGCCTTGAATATCACAAATGATAACGTTGAGTTAAAAAGAAACTATTCGGAATTGCAGCAATGTTTAACAAAAAAATCGGCCAACTTGATACACGTTTTAGACTCTATTGTGAAGTAGCGGCTTAGATGATATCAAAGGTTCAAACCTATTTATTAAAGAGATTGAAAACATAATGAACCTGCCTAAGCCAATTTGCTGGCACCTATCCACACATGCTGTGATCCTCCCTGAGTGAGGGATCTTTTTAAGGTGTAGCCCCTGCCGTGTTCGTGATTGGAAGATGTTCTTTGTCCCAACACTTACAAAACGGGAGCTTTCTCTGATTTTGGTGTGCATGTTCTGCTCGAACAGAAAAGCCTAAAGAAATTATAAGGCGCCCACCTTTGAAAATCGGTTCAAAGACCTACCATAACGGCATTGTGGTGGGGGTTCTCCTTAAATCAGACTCGCCTTGTTCCCTGCTTGTCCCATTAGACCAAACAACCAACAAAAAGAACTGCCTTTGGAATTTGAGATTCCGCTCAATTTTGTATTTTTCAAAGTTGTGCAAATCGGCCAGGGAGATGCTTTTTGGTTTGATTACACCGAGCCGGCCTTCGGAAAAGGCGGGCTTTGGGGGTAATATAGATAGGGGGAGAGATAATGGGTGAATACAATATATTAATAGGCATTTATGGTCTTCTGGTGGGTTTCATAATTGCCTATTGGGTAAGAGGACGCATTACATCCCAAAAAATCAAAGCGGCTGAAGAAGAAGCCGGGCGGATCGTAAAAGGTGCGAAACGTCAATCCGAAACACTACAGAAAGAAGCCGAGTTTGAGGTGAAAGATCGGCTTCTCAAAATGAAAAGTGAATTTGACGGTGAAACGAAAGAAACCCGATCGGAATTGAAGCGCAGAGAGAGACGGCTGCTGCAAAAAGAAGAAAATGTAGATCGTAAAGTTGATCAGTTGGAGCATAGAGATCGAGAAATTTCACGCAAGGAAAAAAAGCAATCCAAAAGAGAAGACAAAATTAAGCACAGCGAACAGCATTGCAATGAGTTAATTGAGGAACAGAAAAGGCAGCTTGGCAAAATTTCCGGTTTGACGGCAGAACAGGCCAAGGAGCTGTTGATTCGAGCAATGGAAAATGAGGCCCGCTACGAAGGCGCTAAGCTGATCAAGAGAATAGAAAACGAAACTAGGGAACAGAGTGATAAAAAAGCCAAAAAAATAATTGCGACCGCAATCCAGCGATATGCAGGGGATTATGTGGCTGAACGTACGGTTTCTGTGGTTCAGCTTTCCAGTGATGAAATGAAAGGACGTATTATCGGCCGGGAGGGTCGCAACATTCGCGCCCTTGAAGCAGCAACCGGGATTGATCTGATCATCGACGATACTCCTGAGGCGGTAATTCTGTCCGGTTTTAATCCTGTAAGGCGTGAAGTCGCTCGGCTCTCTCTGGTACGGCTCATTTCAGATGGACGAATCCATCCCGCCCGGATTGAAGATGTTGTCAAAAAGGTCGGTCAAGAGGTGGATCAGACCATTAAGGA
The DNA here is from genome assembly GCA_964572695.1 of uncultured Desulfobacteraceae bacterium. Classification (GTDB taxonomy): domain Bacteria; phylum Desulfobacterota; class Desulfobacteria; order Desulfobacterales; family CAZHA01; genus CAZHAH01. The sequence goes on along the minus strand of CAZNFS010000025.1, from coordinate 2,136 downwards.
AGCTGGCGAGCAGGCCGCTTTTGACCTGGGCGTACACGGCATTGCCAACGAGCTGATAAAGTATATCGGCCGTTTACAATTCCGAACCAGTTATGCCCAAAATGTGTTGCAACACTCCATCGAAGTCGGTTTTTTGTGCGGGGTCATGGCTGCGGAATTAGGGCTTAATCAAAAATTGGCGCGTCGGATGGGCCTGTTGCATGACCTAGGCAAGGCCGTGGACCATGAAGTGGAAGGTCCCCACGCGCTGATCGGATCGAAACTGGCTAAAAAACATGGCGAATCAGCTAGGGTCGTCCAGGCCATTGCGGCCCATCATGAGGATGTGCCACCCAGCACCGTGCATGATCTTTTAGTGCAAGCCGCCGATGGCCTGTCCGGGGCAAGGCCCGGGGCTCGAAAGGAACTGCTTGAAAATTATATCAAACGGCTGGAAGATCTGGAACAGATCGCCAAATCGTTTCGGGGGGTTGCCAATACTTATGCGATTCAGGCCGGAAGGGAGCTTCGCGTCATTGTCGAAAGCGAACAGATTTCGGATGAAGAAGCAACACTCCTCAGCCGGGATATTGCGAAAAGGATAGAAGATTCGTTAAGCTTTCCGGGGCAGATTAAGATAACCGTGATAAGAGAGACCCGAGCCGTGGAATATGCAAGCAAGTGAGAGCGGCACAACTGTTTAACGAAAAACGAAGTTCAATGGTGAAAAAGATATGTCTAACGTGATCGATATTTTAAACGAACGTGGCTTTATTGAACAGATGACCCACGATCAAGAGATGAAGGATGCATTCGATACGCGACGGATATCCTGTTATATCGGATTTGATCCGACGGCTTCCAGCTTCCACATTGGAAGCCTTGTACCGATTATGTCGCTGGCGCATATGCAGCGCCATGGGCATCGGCCTATTGCGCTGGTGGGTGGCGGCACGGGCCTTGTGGGCGATCCCAGCGGCAGGACTGAAATGCGGCAGTTACTGACGATTGAGGCGGTAGAACAAAACGCTCGCGGCCTTCGAAAACAGCTTTCGAATTTTATCGATTTTAGCACGGGCAAGGCCCTGATGCTGAACAACGCCGATTGGCTAACGAAGCTGGAGTACATACCATTTTTAAGGGATATTGGGCGTCATTTCAGCGTCAATCGCATGATTAAAGCCGAAAGCTGCAAAATACGGCTGGATTCCGATGAGGGGCTCAGTTTTATTGAGTTTAATTATATGGTCCTGCAGGCCTACGATTTTCTATATCTGTATCAGGAGCATGACTGCACGCTGCAAATGGGCGGCAGTGACCAATGGGGTAACATTGTGGCCGGTATCGATCTGATTCGACGCATGCGCCAAGGATCGGCATACGGGCTTACATTCCCGTTGATTGCAACCAGCAGCGGCGTCAAGATGGGAAAAACCGCCAAGGGGGCTATATGGCTTGATTCTGAACTAACCTCCCCCTATGAATACTATCAGAATTGGATCAATACAGATGATCGAGATGTAACCCGCTTTTTAGCGCTTTTTACCTTTTTACCAATGAATGAAATCGAACCGGTTGAACATTTAGAGGGGGCTCAATTAAATGTGGCTAAAACGGTTCTGGCTTTTGAGGCCACTCAACTCGCACATGGCAAAAAAGAAGCGCTAAAGGCATACCAGGCCGCTTCGAGTATGTTTGGGAACCGTGATGTACCAAAAAATATCCTTCCATCAAGCTCGGTTCCGCGCGGGGAAACAGCGGAGGCTGAGGCGTCGGTTCCCCGTTCGGTTATGACCACAGGTGAACTTCAGCAAGGAATTCCAGCCTTTAAATTATTTAACCAGGTCGATTTGGCGCCTTCCGGCGGTGCGGCCCGCAGGCTGATTGAGCAGGGCGGCGCCTATATCAACGGCCGGCGGATCGATGTATTTGATTATCGGGTTTCCGTTGATGATGTTGAAAATGGCGAGATTCTGCTAAGATCCGGGAAAAAACGGATCCACAAAATAACGATTAAATAATTTATTAATTTAATGCAAAAAAAAGGTTCATTTTTTAGTTGACAAAGCAACCGGACGGGTGTAGTTTCGCGTTTCTTTTGCTGCAACATCTGCTGCATTAAAGATCATCTTCGGACTTTCGATATTCAATTCTAGC
>CAZNFS010000024.1:0-27160 GCA_964572695.1 uncultured Desulfobacteraceae bacterium | reverse complement strand
AAATATATGCTCAATAGTCCTGCCCGCCACTTCGATTTTGACAATAATTCTTTTAAGACTGGCAGGAACCGTATCTCCACTGATCGGTATAAAAATCTTTTCCTTGTATCCTTTTACCCTGTTGCCGGCATAGTGCAGATTTATGTTTGTCCCCGGGACAGGGATGTCTTCATGAAAAATACGACTTCTTTGCTTTACATAAGAATTCATACACTCGATATTGGACGGGGGAGATGTTGCTCCTGTAGTCTTAGGCGCATCCAGGATTGGTTCGGCATTTGCATTTGGTACAATAGCATCTATCGGTAGTGCAAATGGCCAGTTAATATCCCAGGGAGAAAAATGAGATACAGCTACTCGCCAGAAAGTTGTATCAGGAACATATTTTTCCAGATTATCCAACCCTGTCACCTCATCTGCAAAGGAACCGCTTGCGTTCAAATCATCGGGTAGATTGTCCCCGTCCGCATCCAGGGCATCCACAATCCCGTCAGTGTCGGTATCTAAGAGTTTTACCACCACGCCATTGTCAGATGGCACCCAGACCCCTTTGTCCCGATCAAAATAGCCAACCGGCACAATTCCCCCTGTCTCAAAACCAAGGAAATTATTTATATAGGTAATGATCGGCTTTTCAAACCGCACCCGTTCAATTCCGTCAACGGCGAGTTCCACACAATATGTATAAGCGGAGTTAGGCGGCAGAATAGCCGGCATCGTTTCGGGCGTTTCAAACTCGGTTACGCGGGTGGTGATGGCGGTTAATTCCTGAATGTCATTGCCGTCCTCACCCACAAGAAAGGCCCGGTTGTCGCCCGTAAAGACCATTGAAAAGGAGCGGCTGCCGAATTCATCACTCACCTCTGAACTCTGGTGGGTTACTATGGTATCAGGATTGCCATCGAAAACAACAGCAGTAGCTACCGGATCTTGGGGGATCATTTGAATTGTTTTCGCAATCGCGGTGTCGTTCCAGGAAACATAAACCTTGCGATGGGCAGTAAGGAGACCTGCTTTTTTATATTCCACTGTAAGGATGCCGCCGCCTTCAACCGGTATTGAAAAACGGCCCGTAGCGTCGGTAAAGGCGGTTCCATATTCAGGGTGGCCATGAATCGTGATGGAAGCCCCGGCCAGGGGTGTAGCGTTTTGCGCCTGAACCTCACCGGTGATGATAGCAAAGCGTTTTTCATCATAGGATTGAACGGTGGCATCCGGCGGGACTTGATCCTCATGCTGTTTGCCGTATGACCCCGCGGGCTGAGGCGTCGGGTTGCCGGTAACCTGCACGACGGAACTGGCACTGGCCGAACCTGTTGGGCCAATGACGGTTAAGGTAAAGGAGGCGGTTTTTGAAGGGTATACGATAACCGAACCGTTCACTGGTACCGAGCCGATGCCATTGTCCATAAAGGCGCTGGTTTTATTTGTGGAACTCCAGGTCAAAGTGCTTGTTTGCCCCATCTCTATAACGGATGGCTCGGCTGCAAAAGTCACTTCCGGTAGCGATGGTGAGATGCCTCTTTTTGTTATCGTGACATTGATGGAAGCACCCCGTTTCCCCTTTATAAAAACTGCTAACCGATTTTTTTTGCGTAACTTAATCTTTTTTTCTAAAACCAGACCATTTTTTTTAAATCCTTTTTTAAGCTTTATCCGCTTTTTATTAAGAATAACAAAGCCGTTGGTGATTTTTTTGTGAGGCACATTACTGGTAATGGTAATAATCCCCTTGCCTTTTTTGTCTAATCGAAAAACACGGTGTGAAAAATGAATTTGTTTTTTTTTGATTTCAAAATCAGAATTGAAAATGGTTGATTCGCTACTCGAAAATGCTGAAGAGATAAAAGCAAAGCAAATGAACATTAACGTCAATACTGAAAAAGTTGTTTTACGCATCCTGCCCTCCTTGCGAGTGGAAATGGACCTTATAATTAAGTTATTGTTAGACAAATAATACGAAAGATCCTAATCAGTTTCCCGGCAGCACATTTCATTTTTCGCAGGATGAGCAGGAACGATTGTCGCCGTTTGTCATTTCCAGACAGAAGTGAATGCACCGAATTGACAGCATTGAGATTGATTTGCCTTGTTCGCAATGAAATGAGGGGTTATGCTATGCATAAATCCATACCGGCTGCTGCCAGAAACTAATAATCAAGAGTATCCAAATTCCATGCCATTATCAGCTGATAAAGGTGAAGAAATGCCAATTTTTATGTGCCGATAAAAAATCGTATTGATTTTATTACCTTTATCAAATTTATGATTTAGCAGCCTTAATAAACCGATCCTTTAAATGTTCGAATGGATCAATGCGATGATGTAGAAATTAAATAATTTGCACAGAAATTAGTGCACGAGTGCACATTTTTCTGTGCAAATTATCACAAGTCTGATAAGTCGAACTGCAAGGGATAGATGTAGGTATGGGAAAGGTCCAAACAGGTCTGGAAAGATTAATCGATGCCCCCCCTAAATCCATAAAGGATTATCGGCTGGGTCTCCTGTGTAACCCGGCCTCGGTCGACCGGCATTTCCGCCATGCCCGTTTTCTGATCGCGCAAAGATTTCCGGGGCAGCTGAAAGCCCTGTTTTCGCCCCAGCACGGTTTCTTTGCGGAAAAGCAGGACAACATGATCGAATCGCCGGATCTGCGCGATCCGGTCTTAGATATTCCGGTTTTCAGCCTTTACGGAAGAACCCGCACCCCCACCGAAGAAATGCTGCAAGATATCGATGTGCTGATTATCGATCTGCAGGATGTGGGCACACGGGTTTATACCTTTATATATACGATGTCTTTTTGTATGCAGGCGGCTAAAGAATGCGGCCAGAAAATCCTTGTTCTCGATCGGCCCAACCCGATCGGCGGGAATATCATCGAGGGAAATGTGTTATCCGAAGATTGCACATCTTTTGTGGGACGGTATCCGATCCCGATGCGCCATGGACTCACAGTGGGGGAACTGGCACTCCTTTTTAACGATGCCTTTGAAATCGGATGTGAACTGGAGCTGATCCCCATGGCCGGCTGGAAGAGAAACATGTTCTTTTCTGATACGAAGCTGCCCTGGATACCGCCCTCTCCCAACCTTCCCACACCCGTCTCGACCCTGGTGTATCCCGGTCAGGTGATCTGGGAGGGAACCAATGTGTCCGAGGGCCGCGGCACGACCCTGCCGTTTGAAATTTCCGGGGCCCCTTTTTTGGATACCGATAAAATCAAAGCTTTCGTGGGTGAGGACAAGCTGAAGGGGGCTGTTTTGCGGGAGATCGGTTTTGAACCGACTTCCAACAAATGGAAAGAAACGCCCTGTCGCGGTTTTCAGATCCATGTCACCGATCCCCATGTATACGAGCCTTACCTGGCTTCCATGACCTTGCTACACGCGGTATTGGCGCTGCACGGCGATCGTTTCCAATGGAAGACGCCTCCGTACGAATATGAATTTGAGCGGCTTCCGATCGACCTGATCCTGGGCAGTACAAAAATTCGTCAACGTCTCGAAAATTTGGACAGGATCGACGATATCGCCGCTTGCTGGCAGGAAGATCTAAAACGCTATGACACTTTACGGCGCAGCGTATTTCAATATTGATGGCGTCGTAAAAAGTCCCGTCTACTGCGTTGTAACATTTTTTCAAGCACTCGGCATACTACATGTATGGCCTCGTCCCTGAAAAAACACTACGCCTTGTATATGAACCTTTTTATTTAGCCATCTATAATTGAATTCATGATTTTTTACTAAACCATCAATTGAAAGTCATCCGTGTAATCTGCGCATCTTTTCAAGCCGATTAGGCGCAAATCTGTGGATCAAGAATAAAAAAACCCGGCCGTTAGGACCGGGTTTTATTGACAAAATTTGCGTAATCTACTCTTTTTCTTCTTCTTTTTCCTCTTCTTCTTCCTTACCATTTTTCAGCGTTTCAACTTCTTTTTTCAAATCATCGATTTCTTCTTTGATTTTACTCGAATCTTCCGATTTGAAAGTATCGTCGGCGTCAAACTCATCCTTTTTCCAGCTGTCTTTCAATTCATCAAAACCGAGATAAATCGCCAGTGCGCCGCCTAATAAAAGAATTACAGGAACAGCGCCTGCCAGTAGCTGCAAAAAGAAACTCCACCATACCGTTATGCCAACAATTCCCAAAATCGCTGCGACGGCTCCACCAATTAGTGTTTTCATGAACACTTCCTCCTTCTTAAAATTATGAAATGTGAAACGTGTAATGTCTGAATAATATTGGACTTTAAATCCAATCCCTCAAAGCAGACTTGAAAAGTAACATAGCCGATGCATCAACGCAAGCATATTTTTGGAATGACGGCAGCTTGCAATAAATATTTCAGTCTGCTATTTTTTAACCCTATTTGAGCGAAAGTTCAGGTTGCCCCAGATCCGAGGCGCCCAAGGGCGACGCCATAGTGAACTATTGCGAGCCCTTGGCAACGAAGGAGATGGGGTAACATGGGCTTTCCTGTAAGGTGAATAAAATGAAAAAATTAAAAAAATGTTCCTATCTCACCCATAAAAGAACTATAAAACATAAAATGAGTTTGAAAATATGTAATAACTTGGGCAAGATGAAATGTTTCTTCATTTTGTTTACGCACATTTAGGGTTTAAGCATGTTTACGGCTATCAAGACAAACTGGACAAACTTTAAAAATAAGATTCGCAACTGGATCGATACAAAACTCCAGGACACGCATAACCATTACCTGTCTTTCCTGCCTGAAAAAACAGGCCTTTTTGCTTTTTCGATCCTGCGCCTTTTCTACTCCGGAATTAAAACCGACCCGCAGCAGCTATCCAAAATTAAAACCCTCAAAAAAGAAGGCATCATCGTTTACGCCATCAAATACCGCAGCTCGTTTGATTACCTTTTTGCCTACACCCAATTCAAACAGCACAAGATCCCTTTCCCGAATCTGGCCATGGGGTATAAGTTATTGATCTGGCAGCCGCTTTCGCGTCTATTTCAAATTTTTTTAGCCCATCTCGACTATGGTTTCAAAAATCGATCCCTTCTGAATCCTTTTGAAAGAAACTATTATAAACAGGAGCTTTTGCAGGGGCGTACCGCGCTGCTCCATCTGATCGAGAAAGGCGGTTTTTACCGAAGATTCGTCAAAGAAGAAACCGATCCGGTGCAGCATCTTATCGAAATCCAAAAAACAATCGCTAAACCGATTTTTTTAGTTCCACAGTTGACTTTCTTTGACAAAAACCCCCATCGCAACGCACCCCTGGTTATCGATCTGTTTTTCGGCACCAAAGAAAACCCCAATAAAATAAGACGCTTCTTAACCCTGTTGCGAAACCCCGGCAAAGTATTTGTGGAGCTTTCAGAGCCGCTCAATCTGGAGCACTTTTTACAGGAATCCGAGAATAAAGACAAAACGATTGCATCGCTTACGATCGAATTAAGACACCGCCTCTTGTTCCAGTTAAACCGACACCGGCAAAGCATCACCGGACCGATCTTAAAGTCGAGCGTCGAACTGAAAGAGAGTATTTTAGCCACCGATCATTTCCAGTCCTTTATGAAAACGTACGCCCAAAAGCGCGACCAACCGATCCAGCAGGTCCAGAAAAAAGCCGACGAATATCTGGATGAGATTGCAGCCCGATACAGGATGGCCTTCGTTAAGGCCTTGGCCCTGGCGGTGAAATGGGTCCTAAAAACCATGTTTGAAGGAATTTCGGTTAATGACGACATGTTTGCCAGGATCAAAACCATGGCCCAAAAAGGACCCTTGATTTTCGTTCCCTGTCATAAGAGCCATATCGACTACCTCATTATCTCGTATATGCTATATGCCCACAATATGCCCTCCCCCCATATTGCGGCCGGCAAAAATCTTTCCTTCTGGCCTTTGGGTACTATTTTTCGCCGCGCCGGCGCGTTTTTCATACGACGGTCCTTTGGCGGCGCGGCCCTGTATTCCAAGGTTTTTTCCGCCTATATCCAAAAACTTCTTGAAGAGGGGTATAATATCGAATTCTTTATTGAGGGGGGGCGCAGTCGCACCGGCAAACTTATTCTTCCCAAACTGGGATTTCTTTCCATTCTCCTTAAAGCCTACAAAAACAACGCCTGTGAAGACATGATATTCGTACCGATTTATGTCGGCTACGACCGCGTCCTGGAAGAGAGTTCCTATCTTCGGGAAATCGAAGGCGGCAAAAAAGAGCCCGAACGGTTTATTGATGTGATCCGGGCGCGCAAATTTTTAAAAAAACGCTATGGCCGAATCTATCTGAATTTTCATGAACCCATATCCCTGAACAGATTGTTGTCCCAACTCGAAAGCCCGCTGGAAAAACTTACCCAAAAGGAGCAGAACGCCTTTTGCCGCAATATCGGTCATCGCATCATAAACGCCATAACCGGGATAGCGGTGGTGACCCCGCATGGTCTGGTGGCAAGTGCCCTTTTAAACCATTCCAAATCAAGATTTTCACTCGATGACATCATGACTTCCATAGAGATCTACCTCAGATACCTATCCTCCCAGAACGTTCAGCTTGCCGATACGCTCCGCCTCGATCACTTTTCAGCTATCGAGCAGGCCTTTGACGCCTACCTGCAAAGGAAAATTATCGAACAAATTCCGAAAACCAAAGAAGATCCCCAAACGGACGATCTGTTCAAAGTCAATGTCGCCCGGCGACCGATCCTCGAATACTACAAAAACAACTGCATCGCCTACTTTATTCCGCCGGCCTTTACCTCGCTGGCCATCCTGGAACGAGACTCCTTTCAGTTTTCGGCATCCGAGCTTCGTGAAAACTACATTTTCTTTCAAAATTTTTTCAAAAACGAATTCGCCTACAATGTCGATCTGCCGCCGGAATACTCAATCCGCAAAAGCCTAAAGGCCTTTATCGATGATGCTGTCATCATTCCCCATCATACCCTGCCCGACACTTATACCCTTACCCCAGCAGGCCTGAAAAAATTAAAATATTTCTCCCGCTTCCTGAAAACCTACTTCGAATCCTATTGGGTTATCCTCGCTTTTCTGACGCGCAGCACCCAAAACAGCATCCGCAGCAAAACCCAGTTGAAAAAAATCCAGGCCCTCGGGGCACGCATGTATAAAAGAAGAGAAATCGGCCAAAACGAGGCGCTTTCAAAAATCAATTTCCAGAATGCGATCGATTATTTTTCCTCCCAGGGGATTAAAGGGTCGGACAATAAGGACCAGCTCGATTTTTATTCTGCCAGGGTACAAAAATATTTAAACCATCTCTCATCTTAGAATATGAAAGCACTGATCCTCGCGGCCGGTTTCGGAACGCGACTCCTCCCATATACACAGCACACCCCCAAGGTGCTTTTTACGATTTCGGGCCGGCCTCTGATCGATATCACCATTAAACGACTATGTTTGGCCGGAATTGAGGCGGTCATGATTAATACACACCATTTAGGGGATCAGCTGCAGTCCCATGTCGCCGGCCGCGATTATGGCATACCGGTCCATGTTCGTTATGAACCGGAGATCCTGGGAACCGGTGGTGCCATTAAAAATGGGGCCGATTTTTGGGATGATGAACCCTTCATTATCATCAATGGTGATATCGTCTCTGATATCGATTTCAAAGCGGTCTATCGATTTCATACGCATCATCCCTATTTGATAACCCTGGTTTTAGCCGACGATCCGGATTTTAATACCGTAACGGTCGATCACAACCAGTTTATCACGGCTTTAAAAAAACCGTCCCACGGCCGTACGTCGTCGCAAGCGGGCAACCGCCTGACCTTTACCGGAATCCACATACTCAATCCTGAGCTGCTTAATTTCATTCCGGATAAAGGCTATTCCGACATCATTGACGTCTATTCCCGCCTGTTGACCCAGGGGGTTAGGCTCAAAGCCTTTAAGCCCGCAAACGGCTACTGGCGGGATCTCGGAACTCCCCGCAGATATGCCGAAACTGTTTTTGAAAAGATGTCCGCCCAGGCATTTGAAAAAATCGCCTCCTCAAGCCCACCCGCCGGGATTACCAAAAATAAACTGAAAGGAGACGGATCGGACCGGAAGTGGTATCGCCTCACGACGCCGAATGCGTCTCTGGTGATGGTTGATCACGGTCTACGGACGCCGGGGGTCAATAATGAGGCCGATGCATTTGTTGCGATCGGGGAACATCTGCATACACTTGGGGTCCGGGTACCGAAAATCCTCCTCTTTGATACGTTTGCCGGCTTGGTTTTTTTGGAAGACTTGGGGGATACAAATCTTCAAGTGATGGTTCGGCAGGCAAAGGAGCCCGCAAAAATAATTTCATATTACCAGGCCGTTGTGGATGCGCTAATCCCAATGTGTCTTAGGGGAGCCGAGGGCTTTGATCCTACCTGGACCTGTCAATCATCTGCCTACAGCCGCGAGCTGATCCTTGAAAAGGAGTGCCGCTATTTTGTCGAAGCCTTTGTGTCCGGCTATGCCGGAATTGACGCCAACTATGAAGATCTCGCAGATGAATTCGGCCGCCTGGCCGATTGTGCACTCAATAACACCGTCACCGGTTTTATGCACCGGGATTTGCAGTCGCGCAACATTATGTATAAAAACGGCCGCTTTTATTTTATCGATTTTCAGGGGGGGCGTCTGGGGCCGCTCCAGTACGACCTGGCATCACTGCTGATTGATCCCTATGTGGGACTCACCAACGCAGTTCAACATCAGCTTCTAGAATACTGTTTCGAAAAACTGCGGCCGCTGGTCCCCATCCGGCCGGACGAATTTAAACAGAATTATCAATTCTGCTGCCTGGCCCGCAACCTGCAGATACTCGGCGCCTTCGGGTATTTGAGCCGCGTAAAGCAAAAGACGTATTTTGAAAATTTTATACCGAGGGCCCTGGAAACACTCCGGTACAATCTTTCTCTGTTTGACAACGATGAACTCCCGCATTTAAAGATGATGGTGGATCGCATCAAGGATACGCTGATCCCTCAATGAATGACAAACCCAGGAGGCTAAAATGGATGCAATCAAAATTATGGTCAATGGCTTGCCCGGCAGCATGGCGTCAAATGTTGTCCAGCATGCCTTAAAGGACGCTCGCTTTGAGGTGCTGCCCTATTCCCTGACCGGCCCTGAAATCACGGCAACCCGATGTGATGTTGCTCATCAGACCATCAGCCTTATTCATCCGGATAAGAAAAGTGAAGCGATCGCGGAGATAAAAAACGACAGCGCGCCTTTTGTCAGTATCGACTACTCGCATCCGTCCGCCGTCAATCAAAATGCCGAATTTTACTGCCATAAGGGTCTGGCGTTTGTCATGGGAACCACCGGTGGAGATCGCGCATTGCTTGAAGAAACCGTGCGCGCATCAGACATCAGTGCCGTCATCGCCCCCAATATGGCCAAACAGATCGTCGGGTTTCAGGCCATGATGGCCTATGCGTCTGAGGTGTTTCCGAATCTGTTTGAGGGTTACACGTTGGAAATAGAGGAGAGTCATCAAAAAGGCAAGGCCGATACCAGCGGCACAGCCAAGGCTATGGTCAAGTATTTCAATGCTCTCGGAACCTCTTTTTCAGAACAGGATATCCTCCAGGAACGGGATCCCGAAATTCAGCATAACATTTGGGGCATCCCTGAACAGTTTCTCGCCGGCCACGGCTACCATACCTATTCCCTTGTCTCCCGGGATCAAACCGTCACGTTCCAATTCAGCCACAACGTCAATGGCCGTGACGTCTATGCGCAGGGGACATTGGATGCCGTCATATATCTCCGCAAAAAGATTACCCGGGATGTCCGCGGCACGGTGTTTAGTATGATCGATGTCCTTAAAGATGCCTAACCCGGGCTAGCCGGTTGTAGCAAAACGGAAATCCCGAATTATCGGGAAAATAACAAATTACAAGCACCAAATGACAAATAAATCAGATATAAGATACTAAAGCGAGGTGGTTTCAAAATGCGGAAAATTATGATTCTTCTCATTTGTTTGTGCAGCCTGGCAGCGCCGTTGAAAGCCGAAGAACGCTTCCCCAAACCGGGCTGGAAAGACCAGCCCAATCCCCTCGCCAGCCCGGATGCTTATGCGGGCGGTGAAATTTCCGTGTGGGCCTTTCAGTACCCCAAAAGCCTCAACTATTATTTAGACAACAACTCGTTGAATGCCGAACTCTTCAGCGCCATGTTCGAAACCCTGTTGAGTATGCATCCCATCACCCTCGAATATGAGCCCGGGTTGGCGCAAAGATGGTCTATTTCAGATGATAAAAAGACCTTTACCTTCCATCTCAATAAAAATGCGCGCTGGAGCGATGGAACCCCCATTACGGCCCATGATGTCAGATGGACCTACGATGCCATCATGGACCCCAAGAATCTTACGGGTGTCCATAAGGTGGACATGGAGCGTTTCAACCCGCCGGTCGTGCTTGATCGATATACGATCCGTTTTACCGCTCAGGATATTCACTGGCGCAATCTCGGGGCGGCCGGCAATTTTTTCATTCTTAGCAAAAATGCTTATGAAGGCACCGATTTTAACAAAATCAATTTCGAATTGCCGGTTGTCTCGGGCCCTTATCGTCTGGGAAAGATCAACGAGGGGGTTTACCTCAATTTGACGCGCCGCGACAATTGGTGGAATAAGGACACACCCAGCGCCCGGCAGACAAACAATTTTGAAACCCTCCAATTCCGCTTTTATGCTGAAAGGGAAAATGCGTTTGAGGCTTTTAAAAAAGGCCTCATCGATCTCTACCCGGTTTATACATCTCGTTTATGGGTTAACGAAACCAAGGGGCAAAAATTTACCGAAAACTGGATCGTCAAACAAAAGATTTTCAATTATAAACCCTTCGGATTTCAGGGATTTGCCATGAACATGCGCAAACCGCCCTTTGATGACGTCAACGTCCGCCGGGCGATGGCCCATCTCGTCGATCGGCGCAAGATGAACCGGGCCCTGATGTATCGTCAGTACATTCTGCATCGGTCCTATTTTGAAGATCTCTATTCCAAGGAAAATCCAAACCCCAACCCTTTGATTGAATTCGATCCCGCCCGGGCGCAGAAACTGCTCCATGACGCCGGCTGGAGAGTCAATCCCAAAACCGGTCTTTTGGAGAAAAATGGCCGCACGTTTTCCTTTCAATTTCTAACCCGGGAAGGCTCAAGTGAAAAATTTATTACCATCTTTGCCGAAGATCTCAAGGATGTGGGGATCGAACTGACCATTGACAAAAAGGACTGGCCCTCATGGGCCCGGGACATGGACGGGTTCAACTATCAGATGACCTGGGCCGCCTGGGGCGCATCCGTTTTTAAGGACCCTGAGGGGATGTGGTCTTCCAAAGAGGCCACGCGTAAAGGCGGGAATAATATTACCGGTTTTAAGAGTGCGACGGTGGATCAATTAATAGAAAAACAAAAACATATTTTTGATATCACCCAACGCAATCAAATATACCGTAAAATAGACCGGATTATTTACGGCCAATCTCCCTATGTTCTGCTGTGGTATATTAATTATACCCGACTTCTGTACTGGAATAAATTCGGCGTACCGGAAGCAGTACTGACCAAGTATGGAGGGGAAAGCGCGGCTTACTCTTATTGGTGGCTGGATGAGGATTCGGAGGCCGATCTGAAGGACGCCATGCAGAACAACACGTCACTCCCGCCCAGGGAATCGGCAGTTTATTTTGACGAGGTCTTTAAATAGGCCTTATACGCCTTCGATCACTTCATAAACCTTTTCCAGGGCCTGTTCCAGATTTTCGGGCTTCGCACCCCCGGCCTGGGCCATGTCGGGCCTGCCGCCGCCCTTCCCACCGACAATGGCTGCAATCTCATTCACAATGCGCCCCGCGTGATAGCGATCCACAAGATCTTTTGTCACCACGGCGATCAGAAACACCTTCAAGCCCGCCTTGGCCCCCAGCACAATCACACCCGACTTGAGGCGATCTTTGAATTTGTCCGCCAGGTCCCGCAGCGCAGCCGGTGTATCGACGGCAACGATTTTTGACAGAACCCTGATGCCATTGATGGTTTTAAGCCCGTCTTCGATTGCCTGGGTCGATTTGAGCGCCAGTTCGGCTTTTAATTTTTCAAGCGCTTTTTCAAGCGATTTCTGATGCTCGATCAGTTTTTCAACCTTTTGGACAACACCCCCGGGTTTGTCTTTTACCAGGCCGGCCGTCTCTTGAACGATCTCTGATAATGTTTGTATGTGCGCCAGAGCGGATTCGCCCGTCCGGACCTCAATTCGCCGGACTCCGGAAGCCACGCTCGACTCACTCACAATTTTAAAAAGGCCGATATTGCCGGTGCGGCCGGTGTGGGTTCCGCCGCACAGCTCCTTGCTGAAAGTACCCAGGCTGATCATCCGCACGCGGTCTTCATATTTTTCTTCAAACAATGCGATGGCGCCGCTTTTGAATGCGTCTTCGGCAGCCATCTCCTGTACCTGAACCGCGACGTTTTCACGAATGCGCTGATTCACCCGTATTTCGATTTCATTCAAGGTTTCGGCTTCAATTTGCGAAAAATGCGTAAAATCAAAACGGAATCTGTCTGCGGCCACCAGAGATCCGGCCTGCTTGATGTGGTCGCCCAGCACCTGGCGCAATACGGAATGGAGGATGTGCGTGGCGGTATGGTTTGATGCGATGGCGCCCCGGTTGGCGGCATTTACGGTCAGGATTGCCCGGTCCCCCCGGCGGATGGTCCCGGACACGATTTCGCCTTTATGGATAATGAGTCCGGTTGGATCCTTGACGGTCGCCGACACCTCCATTTCAAAAGATGGGTCGGGTCCGTGTCCCTTTATGGTACCCATATCACCGCTCTGGCCCCCGGCTTCCCCGTAAAAAGGCGTAACCGCGGTGATGGCTTCTACGGCACTGCCGGCACCGGCCTCCTGAACCTCCCGGCCGTCTTGTACCAGGAGCAAAACTTCCGAATCGCCTTGCAAGGTGTCATATCCGCTGAATTCGGGTTTAACGCCTTTTGCCGAAAGACGTTTGTAGGCCTCGCTCATTTCCCCAAAAGTGACTACCGATCTCGATCTTTCACGCTGGGTAGCCATTTCACTATCGAAACCATCCATGTCCAGGGCGATGTTCTCTTCTCTGACCACATCCCTGACAATGTCAACCGGAAACCCATACGTGTCATACAATTTAAAAATAACCTGACCGGGAACTTTCGATTCGCCTTTGGCCTTTATCTCCTTTAAGGATTCATTCAAGATTTTAAGACCGCTGTCGAGTGTCTCCGAAAATCGCACCTCCTCGTTCTCAACGACATTGGTGATAAAGGCCTTGCCCTCAACAAGTTCGGGATAAGCCGTTTTCATGATGTCGGTCACCACTTTGACGGTTTGATGCAAAAAGGGCTTTACGAGACCGATATTGCGCCCATAACGGATAGCCCTGCGCATTATTCGACGCAGCACATACCCGCGTCCCTCATTGGACGGGAGAATCCCATCGCCGATCAGAAATGCCGCCGCCCGGCTGTGATCGGCAATCACCTTCATGGCCACATCGACCCGATCCGATTCGCCCAGGCGGTTTCCCGAAAGATTTTCCACCCGCTGCATGATGGGCAGAATTAGATCCGTTTCAAAATTGGTGGGCACTTTCTGCAGAATCGATGCCATCCGTTCAAGCCCCAGACCGGTGTCGATACTCGGCTTGGGCAGCGGCGTCATCTTGCCGGAAGCATCCCGGTTAAATTGCATAAAAACGAGGTTCCATAATTCAAGGTAGCGGTCGCAATCACAGCCGATTTTGCAATCGGGTCTGCCACATCCGAATTCCACCCCCCGATCCAAATGAATCTCGGAACAGGGCCCGCACGGGCCGGTGTCTCCCATGGCCCAGAAATTGTCTTCTTCGCCGAAACGAACGATTCGATCCTCCGGTACGCCGGCCTGTTTGTGCCAGATTTCGGCCGCTTCGTCATCATCCAGGTAAATCGAAACCCACAGCTTGTCTTCCGGCAAACCGTACCCGTCGGTTAAAAGGTCCCACCCAAACTCAACCGCTTTTTCCTTGAAATAGTCACCAAATGAGAAATTCCCCAGCATTTCAAAAAAAGTATGATGCCGGGCCGTATAGCCGACATTCTCCAGGTCATTGTGTTTGCCACCGGCGCGGACACATTTTTGGGAGGTTGTGGCCCGCACATAACCTCTTTTTTCCTCACCCAGAAAAACACGTTTAAACTGCACCATCCCGGCGTTGACAAACAGCAATGTCGGATCATCCTGTGGTACCAGAGAAGAACTTCTCACCACCTGATGGTTGTGTTTTTCAAAATATTTCAGAAATTTTCGCCGTACTTCCTCACCCGTCATTCGTCGCTCCGTTCGCAATGGTTTCCTTATCTTTCGGCGATACACCCAGTTCGACTTTGGTTTTTTCCAGAATCGAAGTGTATATATCCTCGTTGTCCTGTAAAAAGCGTTTGGCGTTCTCCCGTCCCTGGCCGATCCGCTCCCCGTCACTCGAATACCATGACCCGCTCTTTTCAACGATGCCTGCCGTCACGGCCGTGTCCAGAAGGTCCCCCGCTTTTGAAATGCCATCGCCGTAGGTGATATCGAATTCGGCGTCTCTAAATGGCGGCGCCATTTTATTTTTGACAACGCGCACGCGTGTCCGGTTGCCGACGACTTCCTGACCGTCCTTGATGGCGCCGATCCGGCGTATATCCAACCGCACGGAAGAATAAAATTTCAAGGCATTTCCGCCCGTGGTGGTCTCCGGATTGCCGAATACCACCCCGATTTTCATTCGGATCTGGTTGATGAAGATCACCACCGTCATGGTTTTACTGATGGTGCCGGTCAGTTTCCGCAACGCCTGTGACATGAGCCTGGCCTGCAGTCCCATATGTGAGTCGCCCATTTCGCCTTCGATTTCGGCCCTGGGGACAAGCGCTGCGACCGAATCGATGACCATGATATCGATGGCGCCGCTGCGCACCAGCATGTCTGCAATTTCAAGCGCCTGCTCGCCCGTATCCGGCTGGGCCACAAGCAGTTCATCACAGTTCACGCCCAGTCTTTTGGCATATATGATATCGAGGGCGTGCTCGGCATCGATAAAGGCCGCGATTCCGCCCTCTTTCTGGGCCTCGGCCACCACGTGCAATGCGAGCGTTGTTTTACCGGATGCCTCCGGACCGAAAATTTCACAGACCCGCCCCTTTGGCAATCCGCCGACGCCCAAAGCGCAATCAAGGGCTAATGAACCCGTGGATATGGCCGGCACCTCCAGAACGGAGTCGCTGCCCAGCTTCATGATGGAACCTTTGCCAAACTGGCGTTCGATCTGGGTCATGGCGGCTTCGACCGCCCTTTCCTTATCGGATGAAACAGTCATGTTTTCCTCCCTAAAAAATCTACAATTTTACGCTCATCAACTCAGTGTACTCGGCCCCTTCCGATTTTAAGTCACTCTTAAACAAAATGACCCGATCAGCCGTAAAAGGCTCCGATTCAAACCCACCCAATGCTTCGATGGCCTTCAGCAACATTTTCGGATCGGGTCTTTTTTTGAGGCGGCCCAGGGTCAGATGACCCTTAAATAACCGCTTTTCCCGCGCAAACCCGATTTCATTCAATTCGATCTGCAGGGATTCCTGCAGCTTCCGCAGCAAATCGGTCTCACCCTTAATCCCCACCCAGACAACCCGGGCCCGGCTTATACCGGGGAAAACCCCTATGCCTTTAGCGCGCAACTCTATCGGCGAACACCCTTTAACCGAACGCTGGATGGCTTCACCGATTTCAGCGATTGCTTCTGCCCTTGTATCCCCCAAAAATTTGAGCGTCAGGTGAATCTTGGCCGGATGAACCCATTTGGCTTTAAACCGGTAAGGGATGATTTCATCCTGTACTTGCCGGATGGCGGAAATGATATTTGCTGGTAGCTTAAAAGCAACAAACGTGCGAATCGACAAGGTATCGGAAAAAGTCATGAATCCAATTATAGATGGCGTAATCCTATTTGTCTGGCAACGTAAACTGCGGCTCACCTAAGGTAAATTTCCCACTGGCGATCCACTTTTTTAAAGTCTCGGCGATTTCCCGGGCCCTGACGGTACTTGAGAGCGGAACGGTCGGAATTTTTTCGCCTTTGAAATCAATCGTGCCGCTTTTCAGCTCCGCATAGCTGACCTGCCCATAACTTCTGGAAACCCCGGCCGCATAATCGTTCCCATAATCAACAATCTGGGTAAAAATCTCCTCATCCGATATGCCTGCAAATTTGACCATCTCCTCATTTAACAGCGGAATGGGTATCCCCATGCCCACATTCAATGAGCATCCATATCCCAACAAGCTCGCTCCGACGAGCCATTTGGGTTTCATCTTCTTTAAATCACCCATCACCCATACGGTTCCGGCCGGGGTCAGGGGCACCCCTTTTTTGGTTCGCTTGGCCGAAGGTTTATGCTGAGTTCCCCACCAGGTCACATAACCGACTGCGCCTCCCAGAAAAATCCGGGTGCCCAACCCGATCGTTTTGTAATACGGATCGTTGAACAGCGGGCTCAGCTGTCCGGCCGAACAGTAATTGGCATTGCCCGCGTTTGGCTTCAAAACACCCATATAGGTATAGATCGTCTTCTTCGTAAGATTAACGGCGCAGTTATAGTTCTGATAACCATTGCGGGGGTTACAGAGAACCGCATTGGGGATGGTCTTCAGGGTGATCTCCTTTTCGGCCAGCTTGTTGGGATAACAATCGGTTCCATAGCCGCTGGCCTTCAAGTGAACCTTTTTTCCGGCCACCAGATCCTGGATGACATGCCCGCCCCCATAATTGAATTCACCCGGGTAGACCTTGTTTAAAGGGTCATCCTCGCACGCCTCGGTCGCCCCGATGTAACAATCGACCGCAGCCACCCCGGCATAGGCCGGAACTTTATTCAACCAGACTTTGGATGCTTTTATGGTCGGTTTTGTATGGCCGAAATTGAGAAATGCCCCCGAAGAACACATGGGTGCAAACGTTCCCGTCGTTACAACATCAACTTGTTTTGCGGCCTTAACCGGCCCCTCTGACTTTACGATAGCGATGATTTCCTCGGCTGTCACGACAACAACTTTTCCGGACTTTATTTTCGCATTGATTTCCTGGTAGGTCTTGTTAACCTTGTACTTCTTCATCAACCCTGCTCCTTTTCCTCACAACACTCCTTTATTAATTCTATCTTAGAGGTAACATTATTTTTGATCCACTTGGCATCCCACCATTCAATCGGATTCACAAAGGTTTTATTGACGATGATGCTAAAGTGCAGATGGTCGCCACCGGCCAGACCGGTGCTTCCCGTTCGCCCGACCACCTCCCCGCGCGCTACCATCTGTTCCGGCTTCACCTTGGCCTGGCTGAGATGAGCATACATGCTCATCAGGCCAAAGCCATGATCGATGATCACGGTTTTGCCATAAATTCCCAGGTTGTCGCCAAATACCACTTTACCGCTATTAGACGCCAAAACAGACGAATGCGGTAAGGAAGCCAAATCGATCCCCAGATGAACTTGGTTGTCCACCTTTTTGCCTTTGTACAAGTAATCGCGATAATCTGCGAATCCCGCTTTTCGGGCTGAATTGGGATGGCGTAGAAACGCACCTTTCCAGTATAATGTGTTTGTGGTTTTTTGAGTGAGTTCCATTACCTGCTGATAATTCTTCTTACGCAAGCCGCGATTTATGGCTAAAAACCGGTCGATTAATGCGCCTTGCGTCAAATGCGAAAGTTCTTTATCAAATTCGGGCACCTTTCGATTTAAAAAACTCTCCGGGAGGCGAATCCGGTCTTTGCGGAATTTCTTTTTGCGGATGTGATAATTAATACCCGCGCGCCTGTTGTTTTGGGCATAATCGGTTGCCTTGATAAATATTTCGGTTCCCGCTCCCTGCGTATAGCTCAGGGCAAAGAAGGCCATGAGGATGTCCCTGTTTTTAAAAAATCCCGCCTGGCCCGGAAAAAAATTCCCTCCCACAACGACACCGCTTTGAGGACAAGGTTCCGACAGCCGGTAAATCGCAAGACCCGATCCCCCCCGGGTGATATTGTGAACCTGAGTCAACACCGCGATATCGGGCGCTTTGGTATCAATAAGGATTTCTTTCTGCAGGTATTTTGAATTTCCCTTCCACCACTTGCGCCAGGAAAAGTCGCGCACACTGATGCGCAAAATTGCTTTTCCATCGGGCAAATCGAGTTTTTTGGGTTCGATGACGACTTTAAGCGTGTCTTTTTTAATCCTGCCGCCCGTAAAAATGGCTTTTCCCGGATATTCTTTTTCAAAGATGGTCTTCTCACGGCGGTCTTTTACAATCCCGATCCATATCCGCCGCAGGCCGCTTTTATCGTCTGAAACCGTTAATTCAACCTCCCGCGAAACCCCGATCGAGGGCGAAGGGAGTTTAAGGTCAATGGCAGGTTCCCGGCCTTCAAAACAGATGACCCAAATCGCGATGATGCCGAGTAAAATAAGAAGGCCTGCCGAAGCCGTTGTCAGCAATTTGATATTGTGGGTTTTGACTTTCAAAAGAATGAATTCGCCTCCATCTCAAAATTTAAACACTATCTTTACCAATTAACAATCGGCGAATCAAGGTCTGTTTTGTACCCCCGTCGCTTATCGTATCTTGACTTTTAACCGGCCGCACGTTAATTGAAAGCATTAATTTTTTATTTTATCTTCCATACCGTATATTATGAGAAACATCATACACATAGGGGACATCACCGTCGGTGCCGGGCAACCATTTATCTTAATCGCCGGGCCTTGTGTTATCGAAAATGCCGAGATAACTATCAGTATTGCTTCTTGTCTAAAAGACCTGACCCAAGACCTCGATATCCCCTTTTTGTTTAAATCATCCTATGACAAGGCAAACCGGACATCCATCGATTCGTTTAGGGGCCCCGGAATCTCAAAAGGACTTAATATACTAAAAGAAATTAAGGACCAGCTGCATATTAAAATTCTCTCCGATGTTCATCGAATCTCCGAAATCGATCAAGCCGCCGCGGTACTCGATGTCATCCAGGTTCCGGCTTTTTTATGCCGTCAGACCGATTTCTTACTCGAAATCGCCCGAACCGGAAAACCTGTCAATATTAAAAAGGGACAGTTTATGGCGCCCTGGGACATGGCCCATGCCGTGGAGAAAGTGACATCTGCCGGCAACCATCAAATTCTCCTCACCGAAAGGGGAACCATGTTCGGATACAACAACCTTACAGTGGACTTTCGCGGTATTAAAATTATGCAGGATATCGGTTTTCCGGTCATATTCGATGTCACCCATAGCGTCCAGCTCCCCGGAGGCTCCGGCACCCGCTCAGGCGGTCAGCGCGAATTCGCTCCGCTGCTGGCCAAAGCGGGGATTGCCGCCGGAGCAAACGGTATTTTCATGGAAGTTCATCTCGATCCTGCCAACGCTTTATGTGACGGACCCAATTCCTTGAGTCTGGATGCACTTTCTGAAATACTCATCCAGCTAAAGGCGATTCAGCGTGCCGCCAACACGCCCGGATAGGGACCTGAGTTAATGGAAAAGATTGGCCCGATTCAAAAAAAGCTGGCGTCCATAAAACTGCTTCTGCTGGATGTCGATGGTGTCCTCACGCAGGGCGACGTCGTCTATGACGATGACGGCAGGCAGATAAAGACCTTTAACGTCAAAGACGGTTTGGGCTTAAGACTTCTAAAGGCGGCCGGCATTGAGGTTGGCGTGGTCACCGGCCGACACTCCGAAGCCCTCTATCACCGCTGCAGGGACCTGGACATCACTTTGATTTATGATCATATTAAGGATAAGGTTGCTGTTTTGGAAGAATTAATGCAGGAGGGACAATATCATCCGGAACATATTGCCTATGTCGGTGACGATCTCCCCGATTTACCCATTATGAAGCGCGTTGGCCTGGCAGTTGCGGTTGCCGATGCCTGCGAACCGGTTCGGGTTTGGGCCGACATCACAACCGGGGCTCCGGGAGGGAGCGGTGCGGTTAGAGAGGTTTGCGAGCAAATCCTGAAATCGCAGGGGCATTGGGAAAAAAGTCTAAAATATTTTGAATGATGCGATCTTCGGCCCGCAAAAACCCCAAAAGAATCAAGTTTGTTTTATCCGCCATCATTATCGGTGGTCTGGCCATTACTGTGGCTGTCTTCATGGGCTATCGCCGGATTCTTGACAAACAGGAGGATCTCACTGCCACCTTTCTAAAGGATGTGCAGGTTTCCATTGATAAGATTCACCACGTGGCCACCAAAGACGGAAAAACCGAATGGAGCCTGGACGCCCGAACGGCCAGGGTTAAGGGTGACAAAGACGAAGTATTACTGGAAGACATATCGGCCGTTTTTTTCAGGAAAGATGGCTCGAAGGTTTATTTGACGGGTGATGAAGGCCTGCTAAAAACAATCTCAAAAGATATTGAAGTGAGAGGCAATATTCTGGTAAAGAACGAGGATTATCGGCTTAAAACCGAAAAATTACATTATAGTCATAAAAAACGGGTCATTATTTGCAAAGTTCCGGTAAAATTGTCAGGCAGTTCTTTTCATCTGACCGCTGAAACGATGTCAATCGATTTAAACACCCGAAAAGCCGTTCTGGAAGGGAAAGTCAAGGGAACAATCCATGAGAAAATTTCACTTTAGATTGTCAGGCCTGGTTTTGAATATCGTGCTTACCGCTTTTGTTGTAGTGGGTGGCTATGGGGTTTTTGTTTCAAATGCAGAGGAAAAGCCCCCCCCTCAAAGCGGCAAACCGCCTGAAAAAACCCATATCACTGCCGATCGTCTGGAAGCCGATAATGAGGCCGGCCATGCCGAGTTCATCGGCCATGTTGTCGCCATCCAAGGAGAGACCAAAATCGAATCGGACCGGCTTAAAATTTACTACAAACGGAATGTGGATAAAGGAAAGGAAGCCAAAACCACGGAAGATTACATCGAAAAAGTTATCGCCCGCGGCAATGTCAAAATCGTTCTTGACGACCGGGTCGCTTATACCGACCAGGCCGTGTATATGGCCGATACGGGCATCTTTATTCTAACCGGACCGCAGACCAAAGTGTCCAGCGGTAAAAATTTTATTACCGGAGATAAAATCACGGTGCACAGAACCGATGATCGCATGTCGGTTGTCGGCAATCCCAGCCAGCGGGTCGAGGCCGTTTTCTACTCCGGGGGGAAGGATTCTGAAAAGAAGGTTGGGGAATAAAAAAACGGTTTCTAAAATATGCCGACGCTGTCATTAAATAAGCTTGTTAAAATTTATCGCGGACGAAAGGTGGTAAACTCCGTTTCGCTGGATGTCAAAAGTGGTGCCGTGGTTGGACTGCTGGGACCCAATGGTGCAGGAAAAACGACCACCTTCTTCATGACCATCGGTATTATAAAACCAAATGAAGGACATGTGTTTTTGGATGATCAGGATCTCACGGGCCTCCCCATGTATCTGAGGGCCCGCAAAGGGGTGGGCTATCTGCCCCAGGAACCGTCCGTCTTTAGAAAATTGAGCGTAAAACAGAATGTCATGGCGATTATAGAAAGCTTGTCGATTCCAAAATCAGAGCAGGAAGAGCGCGCCAATGTTCTGTTGGATGAATTGGGAATCCGCCATCTTTCAAAACAAAAAGCCAATCTGCTTTCGGGTGGGGAGCGCCGGCGTCTTGAAATTACGCGTTCACTGGCCACAAATCCCATATTTATGCTTCTCGATGAACCGTTTGCAGGGATAGACCCTTTGGCCGTTATCGACATTAAAAATATTATCGGCCATCTAAAACAGCGTGGCATTGGTATTGTGATCAGCGATCATAACGTCCGCGAAACACTGGAAGTCTGTGACAAGGCCTACATTGTAAATGATGGTGAAATCATCGAATCGGGTTCGCCGGAAAAAATTGCCTCCAGCGAAACCGCCCGCCGCTTTTATTTGGGCGACGAATTCTGCTTATAGGTCTGGGCATATGGCTCTTGAATTAAGACAACAGCTCAAATTAACGCAACAACTGATAATGACGCCCCAGCTCCAGATGGCGATCAAGCTGTTACAGCTGTCACGACTGGAGTTATTGGATACGATTCGCCAGGAAATGGAAGAAAATCCAATCCTGGAGGATATTCTGGAAGGCGTCGGGGATGAAGAATCGGAAACACGCCCCAGCGCAAGCGTGGAAGATAATGCTCCTCCGGAAGAGATCACCATTGAAGAAAAAATTCGTCCGGACATCGACTGGTCGAATTATATCGAAGAATATAATGCCCCCGGGAAAATCTCCTTTGAAGCCGAGAAAAAGGAAACGCAAAGCTTTGAATCTTTCACGGCTCGCAAGGAATCGTTAAAGGAACACCTTCTGTGGCAGCTTTTGGTCGCTGCTCCATCCCCGGATAAGGAAAAAATCGGGAGTCTCATTATCGGCAATCTCACCAAAGATGGATATCTTGACGTGACGGTTGAAGAAATCGCCGCAGTGGGAAACATCCCGGTTGAAAAGGTCGAAGCGGTCTTAGCGTTAATGCAAACCTTTGATCCTTTGGGAATATGTGCCCGGGACTTGAAAGAATGCCTCCTGATTCAGGCCCGGCATTTCGATTTGGATGACACCATCGTCACCGAAATCATTTCGAACCATCTGGGCCACCTGGAAAAAAAGAATTACAAGGCCATCGCCAGAGCCTTAAAGATCGAAATGAATGCGGTTGTTGCGGCCGCCGAAATTATCAAAGCTTTTGAGCCCCGGCCCGGCAGGCAGTTTTCAGATGAAGAGCCTCACTATATCCAACCGGATATCTTTGTTTATAAGCAAGATGATGGTTTCCGGGTTATGCTCAATGACGACGGCATGCCCCGGCTGCGAATCAACCCTTTTTATCGAAACACCATGGGTAACAATCAAAATATCCCTGAAAAAGCCAAAGAATATCTCCAGGATAAATTAAATTCCGCGACCTGGCTGATAAAAAGCATCCATCAAAGGCAGAAAACCATTTTCCGAGTTATGGAAAGTATTTTAGGATTTCAAAAGGATTTTTTTGAAAAGGGCGTGGAGTTTTTAAAGCCGCTTGTCTTAAGGGATGTGGCGCAAGACATTGGCATGCACGAATCGACCATCAGCCGGGTGACCACCAATAAATATGTTTATACGCCGCAGGGTATTATTGAATTGAAATACTTTTTTAATAGTTCTATTAACCGGCTCCACGGCGAAGCCATTGCTTCGGCAAGCGTTCAGGAAAAAATACGTCAGATTATCGATACTGAAAACCATCAAAAACCTTTCAGCGACAGCAAAATCGCCTATATACTGGAGCAGGAGAATATCGATATCGCCAGAAGAACGGTAGCCAAATATCGCGAAATGATGAAAATACTGCCGTCAAGTAAAAGAAAACAGCTTTAATGGAGATGAACTCGTAAGTCGCAAATTCAATTATAGATGGCTAAGTAAAAAGGTTCATATACAAGGCGTAGTGTTTTTTCAAGAACGAGGCCACACATGTAGTATGCCGAGTGTCTGAAAAAATACCACAACGCAGTAGATGGGACTTATTGCGACGCCATCAATGGAGGTTAATTTATGCAGACATCGGTTACATTTAAAAATCTAGATCCTTCCGATCATCTAAAAACATATGTTGCGGAAAAATTGAATCGGTTTGACAAACTGCTCGACAATCCAGCCGAAGCCAACGTTGTCCTGGCGGTTGAAAAATTCCGCCATATTGCCGAGATCAATATCAATGGAGACAGGCTCTCGCTTAACAGCAAAGAAGAAACCGAGGATATGTACTCGGCCATTGATATGGCCTTGGATAAACTGGAAAAGCAGATTAAAAAAAGCAAAGAAAAAATCAAAGATCGCCGAGGCAGTTCCAAATCCAAGGCCCAGGGAGTCGACACTCGAGCACAAACGATGATCGATGAAGATAACGTTCGGCAGATAAAAACCAAAAATATCGAATATAAACCAATGGACATTGAAGAAGCGGGCTTGCAGTTGGATCTTTTGAGTGACGCTTTTTTGGTATTTACCAATGCCCGCACGGACCAGGTAAATGTCATATACAGGCGCAAGGATGGTCACTTTGGTTTGATTCAACCGAGCAGTTAGGATCCGTCCATAAATAGTGATGAAACCGCAAAAAGTCCCCCATGCTGTCATTGCGAGCGCAGCGAAGCAATCTCGTAGTTTATAAGTATCTGAAATCATGAGATTACCGCGTCGCTTCATTCTTCGCAATGACCGGGGAACAGACTTTTTATGAAACCATCAATAGCAGATTAGGATAATATTATTAATGAAAATATTAGATATTTTGAATAAGGAAGCGATTATTGCCGACCTAAAAGCAACCGACAAAAAGGGGGTGCTTGAGGAGCTCGGCGCCAACGCCGCCGGTCCTGCAGGGATAAACCTGAAGGAAATTGTCCGGGTCCTTATGGAAAGAGAACGCCTCGGAAGCACCGGAATCGGGGGAGGCATAGGAATCCCGCATGGCAAATTAAAGGATCTTGAATCGCTGATTCTCGGATTCGGTTTAAGCCGTAAGGGGGTCGACTTTGAATCTATGGATAATCGACCCACCCATATTTTTTTCCTCCTATTGACACCTGAAAATTCGACCGGTCTCCATTTAAAGCTTTTGGCGCGGATTTCGCGTATTCTCAAAAATGAACTTTTTAAAGAAAAGTTGCTGGAAGCCAAAAACCGTGAAGAGATTTTAACCGCCATCGATGAAGAAGACGAAGACTTTTAGTAGCCGTTCACCCACCACGCCGCCCTTATCTGATTTATAAGATGAAAAATTTATTAATTATTATTATTACAGGTCATTCGGGCTCAGGCAAAAGTACCGCCCTGGCCGCCCTTGAGGATGCAGGCTTCTATTGTGTGGACAACATGCCCGTGGCACTACTGCCCAAATTCCTGGAGATACCCATCGAAAGTGATTACGAGATCGCCGGGCTCGCCTTTGTAATGGACCTGAGGGAGAGAGCCTTTCTGTCTGAATACCCGACCGTGTTGCAATCACTCCAAGACACCGGATACCGTTTCGAGATTATTTTTCTTGAAGCCGGTGAAGAAACGCTTGTTCAACGCTACAGCCAGACAAGACGTCACCACCCCCTGTCCAAAAATAAAACCCTTTTAGAAGGGATCCGCGCCGAAAAAACACAACTGACGGCCCTGAGAACAATTGCTGATCATATCATCGACACGTCCGATTTTACCGTCCATGATCTGAAGGCATTCATGCGCGATATCGCCCAAAAAAGCAAAAAACTCCCTGCAATGCAGATAAATGTGCTTTCTTTTGGCTTTAAGTTTGGCATTCCCTATGACGCGGATCTGATTATTGATGTCCGTTTTCTGATAAATCCTTATTTCGTCACGCATCTGAAAGCGTTGGATGGCACCGACGAAGCCGTTCGCAGCTATATCTTCAATGATCAAAATACGGGTCAATTTTTGAAAAAATACCTTGACCTACTTGACTATTTGATCCCTTTGTACGAAAAAGAGGGCAAGGCATATTTAACAATCGCGGTCGGCTGCACCGGGGGCCGGCATCGTTCCGTAACGATTGCCCAGGCTATTTTTGAACATATTCAAAAACCGGGACAGCATGTGGACATTCTCCATCGCGATTTAGAAGATTGAGACTTTCCGGTATATCCGGGTGAGGAACCTTATGGTAGGAATCGTTATTGTTACCCATAGCCGTCTTGGCGACTCCTTAATCGAGGCCGCTGAATTTATTTTGGGCCGCAAAACGGACGCCATCGTATCGGTTTCCATTAACCTGAACGAAGACGCCGATATGTTGCGTAAAAAGATTGCCGCCGGAATCAAAAGCGTGCGCCGTGAAAACGGCGTATTGATCTTAACCGATATGTTCGGTGGCACACCGTCTAATTTGAGCTATTCCTTTCTCGAAGAAAACCGCGTCGAAGTGCTCTCCGGTGTTAACCTTCCGATTGTGATCAAGGCGATCGAAATCCGTAAAAAATTGAGTCTCGGCGAATTGGCGAAGGAACTCGAATCCTTCGGTAAAAAAAGCATTTCCGTGGCCGGCGGAATTTTAAAAGGAAACCAAAAAAACGCCAGAAAATAGCCCTATTCGAGCTACTGATAACTCCCCGATGGAGCCTTTTTTGGCTCAATTGGGGAATAATTTTTTCAATTACATAAGGATAAATTATGAGTATCAAAATAGGCATCAACGGTTTTGGCCGAATTGGGCGGTTTGTTTTCAGGTCCGCCCTGAATCATCCTGAGGTAGAAGTTGTCGCCATCAATGACCTGACGGATTCGGCAACCATGGCGCATCTTTTAAAATATGACTCTGTCCATGGGCACCTGACAAATGAAATCATTTCCCGGGAGGGCTCGATTGAGGTGGATGGCCGTCCGGTTCGCTTTACGTCCGTTAAGGATCCGGCAGAACTGAATTGGACCGATGCCGATGTGGATATTGTGGCCGAATGCACCGGTCTTTTCAGAGATCGTGAAGGCGCCGCAAAACACCTGACCGCCGGTGCGCGTAAAGTTATCATTTCAGCTCCTGCCAAAGACCCCGATGCGACCATCGTCATGGGTGTCAATTCAAATCATTATGATCCCAGGAATCATCACATTGTCTCAAATGCATCCTGCACGACCAATTGCCTGGCACCGGTTGCCAAAGTGCTGCTTGAAAATTTTGGACTGGTTTCCGGATTGATGACCACGGTGCATGCCTATACAGGTGATCAGCGTTTACTCGATTTTCCGCATAAGGATCTGCGCCGTGCACGCGCGGCCGCCCTTTCCATGATTCCGACCTCCACCGGTGCGGCCAGCGCAGTCGCCCTGGTTCTCCCGGAACTCGACGGAAAACTGAATGGGCTCGCCATTCGTGTACCGACCCCCAATGTTTCCATCGTCGATTTTGTGGCCAGCGTCGAGAAAACCGGCCTCACCGTGCCCGATGTTAACGACGCACTGAAAAGCGCATCCGAAGGATTGCTGGCGGGTATTCTCGGCTACAGTGATATCCCGCTGGTGTCATCCGATTTCAATGGCTCCGCCTATTCATCCATTGTCGACGCGCTCACGACCCAGG
>CAZNFS010000023.1:0-27214 GCA_964572695.1 uncultured Desulfobacteraceae bacterium | reverse complement strand
CTCGTTCCTGAAAAAATACCACGCCTTGTATATGAACCTTTTTACTTAGCCATCTGTAGTTGAACTTGTGGCTTTTTCCGAGATCATCTTTCTTAGAAAGTTCGCTCATTCGAAAACCTGCATATCATTAATTGCAGCAATTTAAAATCTAATCGATACAGAAAAATGACGTCTTTAAGTTAAAAAAGAATAAGACCGCCGTCCTGTTAGCCGCCATCCTTGACACCCCACCGTGTCTTTGCCATACTTTTGCCCAAATTACGAATGATCGTAACCATAAGGAGAAAGATTGATGACCAAATCGAGCGTATCCATCGTAAAAACCTGCCGCAATCCTCAATTTCCTGAAATTAAAGCGAAGGTTCGCGAAGCCCTGAATCTGATTGGAGGGATTCAAGATATCATCAAACCGGAAAGCCGGGTTCTTATTAATCCCAGTTGGGTGGCGCCGCCGATCGAAAGAGAAGCGGGTTGTATCACGATTCCGGAGATTCCGCGCGCGCTGGCAGACATCATTCGCGAAATGAATGCCCATCCGATAATTGCGGAATCTTCGGCCATAGGAGTGGATTGTGAAAAACTCGTGCGCGAGTCCGGGTATCAGGAACTTCGTCAAATGGGCTACGAGGTGATTAATTTAAAAGAAACACCCCACGTCGCCCTACCGACGGGAAATGGCAAAATTTTTGAGACCGTGGACTGTTGGCAGGCGGTGCAGGAGGCGGACGTCATCATCAGTGTACCCAAGCTCAAAACCCATGATCAGACGGAAATGACCTGCGCCATCAAAAAACTCAAGGGGCTTTTGACGGACAAGGCCAAAAAGGCCATGCATCAGGAGGGGCTATTCGATGGCGTTGTGGATCTTTTATGTGCCGTCAAACCCAAACTGGCTGTGGTGGACGCGATCATCTGTCAGGAGGGTTTAGGGCCGGTTTTTGGTAAACCGGTCGAGATGAATCTTTTGCTGGCCGGCAAAGACCTGGTGGCCGTCGATGCGGTTTGTGCCCGTCTTATCGGAATTGATCCCGCTGAAGCACTGCTGACGGTGAATGCGGCCGAACGGGGGCTGGGGGTGATGGACGCGGATCGGATCGAAATCGTGGGTGAGACTTTGGATGTGGTCAAACGCCCTTTTCTGCGACCGATTGAGGATGATCCCGTTCAGGTGGAAGACTTTGAGCTGATACACGATGAAACCACATGTACGGGATGCCGCAACACGGTCATGAGTGCCCTGGTCGATATGCGCAATTCGGATCAGCTGGCCTACCTGCCGGGTGTCACTGTGGTGACCGGAGACGCACCGCTTCCTGAAGGTGTGCCGCAAGGAGATATTGTGACGGTGGGTAAGTGCATGAGCCGTGAAAATCGCACCGAAAACCACGTAAAAGGATGTCCCCCCAATAATGTCCAGGTTGTCAGAGCGATTATCGGGGGCCGGGCAGAGATAAAACGCATGTATGCCGATTAACCAATCCAAAAAAAAACAAGTGAGGAGAACAGATGAAGGTAAAGGATAAAGTCATTGTGGTAACGGGTGGGGCCAACGGTATCGGAGAAGCCATGTGCCGGCGATTTGTCCAGGAAGGATGCAAGTCGATGGTAGTGGCTGATTTGGACGAGCAAAGGGCTAAAATGATTGCCGCGGAAATCGGTGCGATGGGCCTAAAGGCGGATGTTTCGCTTGAAGACGATATCATCAATCTGGTGAAGGAAACCGAAAACCATTTCGGTCCCATTGATCTATTCTGCTCCAATGCCGGGATCCCCTCGATGGACGAGCCGGGTGGATTGGCCTCTTCATGTCCTAATAAAATCTGGCAAAAATCATGGGAAGTGCATGTGATGGCGCATGTTTACGCCGCCCGGGCGGTACTTCCTTCCATGATCGAACGTGGACAAGGTTATTTGTTAAACACGGTATCGGCCGCAGGCCTCTTAAGTCAGATTGGGAGCGCGCCCTACTCCACCACCAAGCATGCCGCTATCGGTTTTGCGGAATCACTGGCCATAACCCACGGCGATGACGGCATCAAGGTGTCGCTGATTTGCCCGCAGGCCGTACGTACGAACTTTATCACCGGTGGTGAAGACGGTCCCCAAAGCGTGGATGGCATTTTAGAACCGGATGATATTGCCGAAAGTGTAATTCAAGGTCTGGAAAAGGAACGCTTTTTGATATTGCCGCATGAACAGGTTAAAACGTACATGCAGCGCAAGATTATGGATTATGACCGCTGGTTGAAAGGGATGCGCCGATTCAGACAGGCCATCTTAACTCATATTCTTGAACCGAAATAACAAGTGCATTTCCCGTAGCTTGTCGAAGTGAAACGCAGATTTATCCGCCTCTGGAGGATCCCGCTGTCGGGGCTGTGGGGAGCTTCAATAAATCTATCAAATGCACTTAAAGAAATCATTTGTAACAAAGATAGGTGATGAATATGACAGTTTATGAAAAAGCAGATCTAGTATTAAGCAATGGGAAAATTATCACCCTCAATACCAAGGATGAAACCGCTGAAGCCGTGGCTATTGCAGGTGATAGAATTATTCGGGTTGGCTCGACTACCGATATAGTAAAACTGGCCGGAAAATGGACCCGGGTCATCGATCTGAAAGGCAAAACCGTCACACCGGGGTTTGTGGAAAGCCACTGTCATCCATCCATGGCCGGGTTGATGATGTGCTTTGAAGTAGATGTGCGGAGGGCCGCATCGATTGATGAAATTATCGATCGGCTGAGAGAGAAAGCGAAACAGTTGCCCCGTGGCAATTGGCTCAAAGGATTTGGCTATAACGACCAGAAGCTAAAAGAAAGAAGACACCCCACACGATGGGATTTGGATCAGGCCACTGGCGATCATCCTGTCTTTTTAGGAAGGACGGACGGACATTTAGCCGTGGCCAACAGCGTTGCCTTAAAAATGGCCGATATCACAAAAAATTCGCCAGATCCCGAAGGCGGCCGTTTTGATCGCGATTCGCAGACCGGAGAACCCGACGGTGTTTTGAGAGAACAGGCTCAGGTTACCGTAAAATCTCTGATTCCACCCTACACGGTGAAAGAAATAAAAGAGGGAATTTTGGCGGCCTGTCATCAACTTGCCAGCTGGGGAATTACGTCTTTTCACGATGCGGCAGTGGGAAGGGAAACCATGTTGGCCTACCAGGAATTGTTGTCTGAAGGAAGATTGCCGCTAAGGGTCGGTATGATGATCCCGGGAATTCCGCTGCTTGGATTTCCCGGTTTTCTGGAAGAATTAAAAACCATCGGCCTCAAAGCTGGTTTCGGCAATGATCGCCTAAGGATGTATGGAACCAAGTTCATGTGCGATGGCAGCCTGAGCGGCTGGACGGCCGCACTTTATGACGCTTATGCTGATGAACCGAATGAATACGGCCTGATTGTTTCTTCGGAAGAAGAACTCGTGAACGGAATTGTTGAAGCACACAAAGCCGGATTACGACCCGTGACGCATGCTATCGGGGATCGGGCGATCGACATCGTTCTGGATGCCATCGAAAAAGCACTGCAGGAAAGGCCCGACCCGGATCATCGCATGAGTATCGAACACTGCAGCCTCCCCACAGCAAAGGCCGTTGATCGCATGAAACGTCTCGGTGTCCTCCCCTCTTCTTCTGTGGGGTTTCTTTATGAACTCGGTCCGGCCCATCTCAGGGGGTTGGGCCCGGGGCGAATCAAACACTATTTTCCCCATAAGACCTATCTTGAAAAAGGAATTCTTGCGGTCGGAAATTCGGACTGGTTTGTGACATCGGGAGAAATTGCTCAGCAAATCTTTGGTGCTGTAACCCGAATAAGTTATACCGGTGAGATTATCGGGTCAGAACAGGCCATATCGATCAAAGATGCCCTCAAATTGTATACCATCAATGGCGCTTACGCCTCATTTGAGGAAAATATAAAAGGCTCCATCGAGCCGGGCAAATTGGCCGACATGGTGATTCTGGATCGTGACATTCTCTCTATTCCCGATGAAGAAATAAGGAATGTAAAGGCAGAGATGACCATTGTGGGGGGAGATATTGTGTATCAACGTGATCGTTGAGAATAAAATGTAAGTGGAATTAAATAAAAATATCTTTCTCCCATCCCGTCTTGATCAATTTTATCCGATCCGGATGGCTGTTCCCCAGCCCGAAGCGGACATCGGCGGCTTCGATGTGCAGCGGTCTGGGACTGATGGGACTGTCCTTTCCAAAATAATCGTTTCGTTTTGCCTGCATGATCCGGGCGCCGATGGTATCGGCGGAAACCGCATCGGTACTGACGATCAATCCGCAGTAGGGCCAGATATATCTCCGGCTGAAGTGATGCGGCCCGATGCCGTGGAAAAGAGGCGTCAGCATCACCAATATATTCAGGCGTGTTTTATGAAGCAGTTTGTATTTTTGCCACACGGCTCCCAGACGCTCACAGGCGTTTCCGTGATAGGTCCAGGGCATACCTGAGAACATGATATAGTTCTTTATTAAAGTGCCCAGTCCGGCCCAGTGGTGAGACCGCATGGGGCGAACATTGATCAATGCGGTCGCTCGCTTAAAAACCGGATTGCGCCGCACACCGCGATCATCCACCGAAATATTTCGGACACCGATCCCCGTTTCAGCCAGTCTTTTGATAAGGGCGTCCTCAAGGGATGACGGGGTGGGAAGCGGGCCCCAAACGTTGCTTTTGATACCGACAATGTCGGAAGGTTTAAAGAGTTTCCGCCATCCCGACGCGGCATCATTCGTTTCAAGCAGACGGGTTAGCGCCTGGTCTAGCATCTGGGCTAATTTGTCTGAGCGCAAAAACCCGCTGGCGTCAAAAACCGCCTTATCCCGTATCAGCACCACACGGCTTTTATCTTCGGTTTTGGCTTCTGTATGGCCCTCCAACAGGGGCAATCCCATGAGACTCCCGGCCACCACACAAGACCCGGTGCGGATGAAATCTCTGCGAGTGAAAATCCGTTTTTCATGCGTCATGGGATTTGTCTCCTATACCCTCAATCCTCACTTTTTCTCAAACACACGCGAGATCAGATTGTGAGCGAATTTTCGATTGTCCGCTTCCAAAACGATCGCAAGCAACTTCCCTTTTAGGCCTGCGACCGACCATTTCCCATTTTCCAGCAAAGCGGCGTGGGTTGCATCGGCATCCGGCAGGTAATGCTTTAGGAAACTTCTAAGGGAACGGATCGCTGTTTGCGATTCATCGTAAGATGCCAGAAAAAGCAGAGCGCTATCCTTGCCCTGATGGTATGGGGCCAGAACCACTCTGCTTTTGGAAGAAATATTGAGCAGGTTTTGATCGGATAGATAATAATGATAATTGAGTACCGCCGGGTGATGCAGATAACGAATATTTTTTGATTCCAGGCCGATTACCGGGAGGAGCGACAGGATGCGCGGTCTGATCCCTTCTTCTGAAATTTGAGCCGCCACCTGTCGTCCCAACAACTTGACCGTGTTTTCGGAAGCAGCGGTCTCCTCCTCCATATAAATGGATATGAAAAAACGATTTTTCCAGAAACTCAGCCATGCCGGTCGGAAACGGGAATCCTGTCCGATATCCATAACATCCCCGTCCGTGTCGTGAGTGGACACCCCGAAGGCATCTATTGATGACCCCATGTCGAAAATGTCAAGGACGATGGACGGTTCGCCGGGACGGGTGTATCGTCGTGAAAGGCAGGCGTGCATGTTATAAGCCTTATAAACCTCGGCTCCGCCGTTGATGTAGCTGAAGATGGTCTTTGGATCGTAGATCTGATCATGGCCGGCCGTCTTCCAGCCCATGACGTGGTTCGGCAGTTTTTTGCTTAATCCCTCCAAGGTATCAGCATGGGAGAGTTGCGTCATAAAAAGGAATCCAATGCTCGCTACAAACAAAGCGATTTCAAAAAAACGGTCTTTGCGCAAAAGAATCTTCATCATACCCTGTACACAGTATCATAGTGGTCAATCGATTCCAACAATGATCCTGTTGGCCTATGAAGACGTATGTGCTATACGGAGCGAAAAAAACAGGAAAGGATAGGCAACAATGAAAAACGGACTCTTTTTTGATGACCTTTTAATTGAAAAACCGTATTACACCGACAGGCGGACGGTAACGGAAACCGATCATGTCAATTTCACAACTTCTTTTGGTTTTTATGAACCGCTCTTTATGGACCGGGCCTACGTTGAAAATGAGACACCTTATAAAAACCGTATTATTCCGGGTGCCCTCACCTTTTCGATCTCAGAAGGGTTGACGATTCTCTCGGGCATTCTCCACGGAACTGGCATGGCATTCCTGGGTGTCGAGATGGAGGTTTTAAAGCCGGTCTTTATCGGTGATACGATCCGGGTGGAGGTGGAAGTCGTTGATAAGCGCGAAACCAAAAAACCCGATCGTGGGATCGTGACTTTCTTTCATCGTGTCATAAATCAGGATAATATCACCGTAATGGAATGCAAAATAAAGCGCATGATGCGCAGAAAAACCGCAAAGCCGTAAGGATAACTATAAACGGGAGTCGATCCCCAGTTCGGCTTCCGTTTCGTCAATAATAGACTTAATCTCGGCGACAACATTGTCAGGAAGCGGTTCAGGTTTATGGTTGCCCAAAATATCCTGGGCTTTCTCTCTGGCTTTGCTGTAAATATCCCTTCCACCCGCAGCCTTCCAATCTTCCATTCCCTTCCGATCGATCAAATCAGGCCGCGACTGGGTGCGCATGTGGTTGAAGGTATGGGGATGCATTAAAAAATCTTTCCCCGGACCGATCTGGTGAATGACATCGACTGCCAGAGACGCTTCATCGACCTCGAATCCTTGGATGGTATGCTTGATCATACGGGCGAATTCATTGTCCATCACCAGCTGGGCGAAATCGAAAGTGATGCCGCTTTCAAGCATTCCCGGACCATATATCAGATTGGCACCTGCCAATGCCGCCATGAGTCCGGTGAGTGTCTTTTCGTGTCCCATCTGGCTGTCGGATATTTTACCATCGCTCTACCCACCGGCCACATAGCTCGGCAATGCATAGTAGCGGGCCAACCGTGCTACGGCGCCACTGATCATTGCGCACTCAGGTGTTCCCACGGAGGCCGACCCGAGTCTTAAATCCATCGCAGTGGTGGAACTGCCATAAATCACGGGTGCGCCTTTTGAAACGAGTTGGTTAAGTGTGATACCGCCTAAAACTTCGGCATTGTGGGTGACCAGTGTGCCGGCCAGAGTGACGGGTGAGGTTCCACCGGCCATGGCCATAGACAAAATATTGACCACCGAACCGGTTCGTGCAGATTCAATAATAATTTCACAGCACTCTTCAATTAACTGCAAGGGGCTGACCGGGCATGTGGTGAAGGACAGGATGGGACGTGCCTTTAATTCCTGGCGATCACTCGCGATAACAGCCGCCATCTTTACCAGTTTGTTCAGCAAATAACCGTTTCCGGGTCCCACGCAGCAGTGCTTGGTGGTATTGACGAGCATCGCTTCGGCATTGTGCAATGGAACAACTTCCAACGGAACGTCACTGGCCCCGACGGCTTTTTCACAAACGTCGATATCGCTTAAATAGTCCACCATTTTAGCGGCATTGGCCAGGTCCTTTTTGATTGGTTTTCGGCGTGCTCCCGTATAGGGGTCAATGATCTCAACCCCTTCACTAAAATTGGTAAAAAAGACCCGGCCGGATTCCAGCACGTTGTCATTTTCCGGGTGGCGCCCGGCCAGAATGATTTTCGAAGGGGCGGAACGGATGGCATCATCAACCACATGGGGAGGGATTTTGACGACAGTATTTTGACGATCGACTTGTGCTCCGGCACCGTGGAAAATTTCGAGCGCCTCCTCATTTTCCACAAAAATACCGGTCTGTTCCATCACGTTCAAGGTTGCCTGATGAATTTCATAAAGCTCGTTATCATCAAACGTATTCAGATTGAATTTTGGTTTCATTTTCCTTCCAACTATTTTAAATTATGAGTGAAAAAAAATCAGAAAGTAGGGAGGGAGCAATGATGCGCAGACTTTGGCATCATAATTAAAGGTAAGCTAGAAGTCAAAGGATAATCATATACCGGATAGATTATCCTGCGCTTTTCATATTACTGTTCAGTTCTTTGGCTATCCGGGCGTGAAAGTCTTTATCATTCCATCGATCAGTATGAAAATATACCACAATCTCTCCATAATCCACCCAATAGGTCATGACAACCAGTTCCCGATCCGTCAGGATTGAATCAAAAGACTTTTTAAGCGAGTTAAGCCTTACTCGAGCTTCCTGTAACAGATTTTCTTTTCCAATAGCTTTACCGGCATACGTGGGATTTTCCCAAAGCCCTTTATCTTTAATAATCGTTATGCTCGCCAGAATACCCTGAAGATTCATCTCATCGAAAGACGTATCATGCAACGTTTTGGGTGGCATCGAATGCAAACGCCATTCTCCACTATCGGCCTTATCCGCCCGCACACGACTCGTGGTCCAGGCTTCCGCAGTTGAAACTATCATCAAGATGGACACCAAAAACCATACAATTTTTTTAAATAATTTCACGGTGTAAAAATCCTTTCCCTATTTTTTTTTTAAAACATCTATATTTATATCGTTACAAATATTGGATTACTTAACCTTTTTTGTGAAAAATAATTCTATCAATTTCACCTTCTTGACTTAAGTCAATGCCCCCGCCACCTTTTTGTACTATTTTACAATCAAAATCGGTCAGATTTTACACAGTTTTTCAATAATAGTGACGCGGGCTGGGTTATAAAAAGGAGATTCGATGTGCAAAAATATTTGAATAAAAGCATCAAGGAAATCATCACGGAATTTCCCGACGCGACCGTCATTCTGGCGGAATACGGAATCGGATGCGGGCCATGCAATGTGGGCACGTGTCTTTTTAAGGATATAGTGCAGATCCACCAGCTTCCCGCGGAAAAAGAGCAGGAAATGATGGAGCGGATCGTGGACGTGATCCGCAATGCGATTGCGGCAATACCAAAGAGTGCATAGAAACTATTTAATTTATGGAGGTAATATCATGTCAGAATTTCAAGGATGTCCAGGATCGAGAGCGTTTCAATTTAATGCACCGGACAGCGGCGCTGCCGCTGAAACAGTGGGAGAGATTCAATCACAGCTGCGCCAGTGGCCGATTCAACTCCATTTGATATCCCCCAGCGCCCCCTACTATCAGGGTGCGGACGTGTTGCTTACGGCCGATTGTGTGGCTTACGCCCTGGGAGATTTTCACAGTGCGCATTTGAAGGGCAAAGCGCTGGCTATCGCCTGTCCCAAATTGGATCAAGGCCAAGAGATCTACCGCGAAAAAATCAAGGTCTGGATTGAAGAAGCGCAGATCAAATCCTTAACCATATTGATCATGCAGGTTCCCTGCTGTACGGGACTTTTGCATCTGGCCGAACAGGCCATGCAGGATGCTGAGGGCAAAGTGCCGGTGACCTATAAAGTGGTTGGTGTACAAGGTGAAATTTTACAGGAAGAAACACTTGAAGTGGCTTCTCCGGTCACCGCCGGTTAGCGTTTGTATTTCCGAAATCCGAGTACCACCCAGTTTATGATCCATGCGGACACGACCGGTCCCAGACCGGCATAAAGAAACAGGACCATATTTTGATTCCAGGGCTGCAAAACGGCCGCTGCCAAAAGAAGCCAAAAAACGGAGGCCGTGATCGCCAGCCGCATTTTTCCCGACACAACCAATGCCGGTTTGGGTGGTTTTTTTCCGTTTCCTTTGTCCAGAATACGCGGAACAAAGAAAATGGCTAAAACAATAATTACCAGAATCAAAATTTCCTGTATTCCCGTCACGATTTTCACCTGAGCAAATGGTGTAACAGACTATCTTAGTATCTCAAGTGCGTGTTCGATTTCCGGTTTAACGATTCCGTTCTCGTTGTTACGGGCAGTTCCTAAGGCTTTTAGGGCGGTTTTTCCCCCCAGGCGACCCAATGCCCAGGCAGACATGCCGCGTACGATCTCATCCGGATTTCCGCTTAATGCGTTCACCAGGAGCGGCACATTTTTTCGCTCTCCCAGGTTGCCGAGTGCCCGGGCGGCGTTCATCTGCCATTTGGACACTTTTTTGCGGGAAATGTAAAACGCCTGGGGCCAAACTTTGT
This sequence comes from uncultured Desulfobacteraceae bacterium, assembly GCA_964572695.1. Lineage (GTDB taxonomy): Bacteria > Desulfobacterota > Desulfobacteria > Desulfobacterales > CAZHA01 > CAZHAH01. The sequence goes on along the minus strand of CAZNFS010000023.1, from coordinate 17,049 downwards.
TGACATAGTGGTCTTCGTTCATTTCCAAAAGTGTTGTTAAAGCAAAATCAGAAGCATGGCTCATAAGTTCTGAATTTTCCGGAAGCGCCTGGTGTATCCAGGTTTGATTTCGGGGACAAACCTCCTGACAGCGATCGCAGCCATACATCCATGTGCCCATGGATTCTCTCAGTTCAAGGGGGGTTAATCCATCGCCATAATAAGAATTGAATGCGATACAGCGCAGGGGATTCATTTTTTTAGGGGCGTATAAAGCGCCTGTGGGACATGCCGCCAAACAGGCATTTTTACACCACTTCGGACAACCGAGTTCGACCGAAGGTACATCCGGTTCAATATCGGCGTCCAGCACGAGGGGAATGCTTTCCAGCCAGGAAGCGCCCCGCATGCTGTTGCGGGCATAGGCAAAGCAGTTTTTTCCATAAGTGACGACACCGGCCCGTGCGGCCGACATGCGTGCCGGAATCTCCTCATCAAACCAGACCCGTATCCCTTCCGCTTTTAGAAAGGTAAAGTAATCCATCAGGCGTTGATGTTCGCTCCCTTTCTTTATGCGTTCATCGACCAGATAACAGCGCCCTATGGTCCCCAGCAATTGTTGGGGGAAGTCCTGACGGTGGTAATTACGGATCAGAACCAGCAGGGAACGGCACCAGGGGTGTTTTTCGGCAAAATTGGCTCCCTGGCGGACATTAAAGTGGTCGGTCTGGACCCATCCATACATCTCCCGGGGACGGGAATCGATTTCTTTGATGTATTCCGCCAATGGTTCTGTGCCGGTAAAACCGACATCCTCAAATCCCAGCTCAAAGGCCTTTTCTTTAAGCCGCTGCTTTAAACCCATTCTATGTACCCTTTCTCGATTGATTATCTCGTAAAAAGTCGCGAAATGGACTCGATTAGGCAAACAAAATATGATATTTAAGCGTTTGCTTTTAAGCCGCTCGTCCAATGCGACTTGGTTTAAAGTCCAACAATTTTCGAGACTCAATAACACAGGCGCTAACGGTTGACCAGTAAATTGATTTAATGTTGCAGCCAAACGTGTCAAAAACAGAAAGGAGTATCCCATGAGTACATCTGAACAAGGTTTAAAAGAGGCTTTTGCGGGTGAATCACAGGCCAACCGGAAGTATTTGGCTTTTGCTAAACAGGCCGATAAAGAAGGCTATCCGCAAATCGCAAAACTCTTTCGGGCGGCAGCTGAGGCTGAAACGGTGCATGCCCACACCCATTTAAAGGCCCTCGACGGGGTCAAAAGTACGGCCGAAAACCTAAAGGAAGCCATCGCGGGCGAAACTCATGAGTTTCAAAACATGTATCCGCAGATGATCAAGGTTGCCGAAGCAGAAGGGAACAAAAAGGCCCTGCGCTCATTTAAGTATGCCAATGAGGTTGAAAAAGTGCATGCCCGATTGTACCAAAAAGCACTGGAGAATATGGATGCGGGGCAGGAGGTGGATTACTATGTGTGCTCGGTATGCGGATATACATGTGAAAATGAAGCGCCTGAAAAATGCCCCGTCTGTAAAGCCGTAGCCAAAGCATTTTTTAAAACAGATTAATCCGCAGCCGAAAGGAAGGACACGGTTCATGAATTTTGAGAGTGTTGAACGGGTTGGTGAAGCGCTTGAAAAGGCGCAGTATATTTGTTCAAAAAATATTGCCACGGTGGTGTTTCTGGCTAATGCCACCCAAAAACCGATTCTGGTGGAAGGGCCTGCCGGTGTCGGCAAAACCGAACTGGCCAAAGCGGTGGCCCTTAGTCTCGATCGGGAATTAATCCGCCTGCAGTGTTACGAAGGGCTGGATGAAGCCAAAGCGCTGTACGAATGGGAGTATGCCAAGCAATTGCTTTATACCCAAATGGTTAAAGAAAAAATCAATGAACTGATTGCCGGTTCAGACACAATCTCCGAAGCGGTCGATCGCATTGCGGCACTTGAAAATGCCTTTTTTTCTGAAAAATTCATGCAGCCGCGTCCCCTTCTGCAGGCGATTTCATCTGAAAAACCGGTTGTTCTGCTAATCGACGAGGTCGACAAATCCGATCCTGAGTTTGAAGCGTTTTTGCTGGAGATCCTCAGTGATTTTCAAGTCTCAATCCCGGAGTTGGGAACCCACAAAGCCGTGAATATCCCCTTTGTAGTGCTGACATCGAACAATTACCGGGACATGAGCGACGCATTAAAACGACGCTGTCTCCATTTGTACATCGATTACCCCAACCGTGACCTTGAGATCAAAATCGTCAGATTGAAAATTCCTAAAATCGATGAGCAGATGGCGGCGCAGCTGGTAGATGCGATTCACAATATCCGCAAACTCGATCTAAAGAAAAAACCCTGCATTTCTGAAACCCTCGATTGGGCTCAATCCCTCATAGCACTCCAGGTGGAAGATTTGTCGCAGGATTTTGTGCGCGAAACCCTGAATGTGATTTGTAAATACCGGGTGGACGAAGAACGGGTTAACGAAAATATAGCAAAAATTATCGCGAAATAATTGATGATATCGTAAAAAGGATGTCATTGCGAGCACCGCGAAGCAATCTCATTGTTTGCAACTGGTTGTAATCATTAGGTTGCCGTGTCGCTTCACTCCTCGCAATGACCGGTTTAAGGGCTTTTTACGACGCCATCAATAATTGGCTTATGTTGAATTTACTTTCAAGGTTTGTATCCTGTGCCCGCGCTGTTGGTCTAAAAATTTCCACTTCGGAAGTGTTGGATTGCCTGGGGCAAATACCGTTTGTAGATGTTTTGGACGAGCCCCAATTTGCAGCGGTTTTACGCGCTAATTTTGCAAAGAGCAGGCGTGAACAAAGTAAATTTGATCATATCTACCATCTCTTTTTTCATGAATTACGAAATGATACCGATATCGGTCACGCCAAGGGATTCGAAGATCTGGTCCATTCGATTCTTGAGGGTTTGAAACCGGAATCAAACGACGAGCAAAATTTTAAAGCCATACTGAGTTATTTAGATGGTAACCCGGTGAATTACCTGGAAGAAATTGCTGACCTCGATTCGGGTGAAGAACGTCCCGATCAAGGGATGGGATCCAACCTGGGTTCTCTTGTTCGCAGATTGCAGATCATGCAGCAGCTGAATCAAGCAGATGCCGGCATTTCCGATTATTTAGCGCAAAACCGTAACCGCATCAACTGGGAAACACGCCAGGACCTGAGCAATTATTTTAATGCGCGCACGCAAAGCGCCCGCAGGCTTTTGTTACAGAACAGACGGCCATACGAAGAGGATCAGGGCCAAAATCAGTCATATCAGAAACGTTTGGGTCGTCTGGGTCAGATTCCATTTGCCTCGTTGACATCCCGGGAAATTGAAGAGATGCGCGATGTCATCGAACAGCTTGTGCGGAAATTAAAAGACAAGGTAACGCTTCGCTATGCCAGGCAAAAGCGCGGTATTCTCGATGTAAAGAAAACACTTAGGCGGGCCGCGCGCTACCAGGGCACGCCCATGGAACTCTTTTTCCGCAATCGACCTCCCCGCAAAGGTAAGATCGTCACCTTATGTGATGTTTCAAATTCAGTCTGGTCCTCGGCCCGCTTCATGCTCAACATGATCTATTCATTACAGGAATGCTTTATACAGGTTCGTACCTTTATTTTTGTGTCCGGCCTGGATGAGGTAACCCCAATTTTTGAGAAGTACGAAGTTAATCAGGCCATCACAAAAGTACTGGGTGAAGCCGACGTCAATTACAGCGCTTCGACCGATTACGGCGTGACGCTGCGACAATTTAAAAAAGGACATCTGGACATTCTCAACAAAAAGACCACCCTCATTATCATCGGTGACGCACGGACAAACTATGCCAATCCGGAAGAAGAAATCCTGGAGGAAATGCGCGAGCGATGTCGCCGGGTGGTTTGGCTCAATCCCGAAACGGAGCTTTTCTGGAACTCCGGTGATAGTGAAATGCGTACCTATCAACCCCACTGCCATGAGGTGCGGTTGTGTCAAAACCTCAACCAGCTTCTCGATTTTATTCAGAAATTGGTATTATGAAAATTTATTTGACAATAAAGCGACTATACTTATACCGATGACGATGCTCAATTCTGCTCTCCCGGCTATTAATGACATCGAAGGATCTGCAATTCCGGAATCGATGCCGTACTGCGTCGATGCACACGTACACATTTTCCCGCCGGGTATTTTCAGAGCGGTATGGAAATGGTTCGATCTCCACGGATGGCCAATTCGGCACCGCTTGCGTGCCTCGGAGGTTTTCGAATTTCTTTTGCAAAGAGGCGTTGGGCACATCATCGCTTTACAATATGCCCACAAGCCGAATATGGCCCGTGAACTAAACCGTTTTATGATCGAACAGTGCCGAAAATTTCCGCATAAGGTAAGCGGAATGGCCACCGTTTTTCCCGGGGAACCGGGAAGTGAAAAGATTCTGGAAGACGCATTTGCCTCAGGACTCAAAGGCGTCAAACTTCATGCGCATGTCCAATGTTTTGATATGAACAGACCTGAAATGGATCCAATTTACCATGTCTGCTGCGCGCACGCCAAACCGATTGTGATGCACGTGAGTCGCGAACCCAAAAGCTCGGCATATACCTGCGACCCCCATCTCATCTGCAGTGCCGAAAAGCTGGAACGCGTTGTCAGTAACTATCCTCAATTGAAAATATGCGTGCCGCATATGGGTACCGATGAATTTGATGCCTATAAAGAACTGATTGAAAAATATGATAATCTTTGGTTGGATACGGCAATGGCATTTGCCGATTATTTTCCGACCCGGCATCCGTTACGGTTACCTGAAATGAGAACCGATCGTATCATGTACGGATCCGACTTTCCCAATCTTCCCTACGCCTGGGATCGCGAGCTTAAACGCCTGAATCATCATGGGTTGTCCGATAACGATTTAGCGCTTATTTTAGGGAAGAATGCGCATGCATTTTTTTCTATCGATGGCGGAATCTTCTCTCCAAACCCGCAGATGGAATCATTATAGGAACAGAAACATGGCCATCAAAGAAGTTCTTTTGCTGGGCAATCCAAAATTGTATCAAATAAGCCTGCCGGTTGCGCCGGATGAACACGGCCAAATGGAAGCAGTGGTGGCGGATTTGCATGATACCCTGATCGATTTTCGGAAACGCTACGGGGCCGGAAGAGCCGTTGCGGCGCCTCAAATCGGGGTGATGAAAAGACTGCTCTACATGCATATCGATAAACCCGTCGTCTTTCTCAATCCGGTCCTCAAGGAAAAAAGCGCTGTCATGATGAGTGTATGGGATGACTGTATGTCGTTTCCGGACCTCCTGGTAAAGGTCAAACGGCATCAAGCATGTACCATCGAATATCACGATATGGCGGGTCGAAAACAACAGATGCAGCTTGCGGGGGACCTTTCCGAACTCCTCCAGCATGAATATGATCATCTTGATGGAATCCTTGCGGTATCACGGGCTGTTGACCGGCATTCATTTGCATTGCGAAGTCAGAGGGATCTTATATCTTAATTTCCTGAGGAGGGGTCATGTCTAAGCTACAAGAACATATTCTTTCTTCAAAACGCACCGGTGAAATAGAATTTTTTATTGTCGAGCGAAGCGAGGACTGCATCATCAGCCGCATGCCCGTCAAAAAAGGAATCTGCAACCCCTTCGGAACGGTTCAAGCCGGTGCCCTGCTCTGGCTGGCCGATGTCACCGCCACAGTCCTGGCAATCGGAAAGTCAGAAATCGATGAGAACGGCCGTGGTTTTCCTCTGGCGGTTGATCTGCACGTCACGCTGTTGCGCAACCAGCGCAAGGGGGAAATTCAGGCCGAAGCGCGATTTATCCGCCAGGGGCGACGCGTTTCCGTGGTTCGAACACGGGTCACCGGCAATGAGGGACAATTGCTGGCGGAAGTGACCACCACTCACATTCCGGCCTAGCCAGCTTCAATTTATCACCATGAAAGGGCTTCGCATGTCAAAATTTTATCAAATGCTGGACGAGTTGAATGCGGCTTCGGAACCAGAACGGAATCAAATCAAAGAAAAGATATGGAACGTTTTTGGCATCGAAAAAGCCGTCTTTGTTCTGGACATGAGCCGTTATTCCTCAACAATTTATACCCGGGGTGTATTTCACTCGCTTAAAATGGTTCGGACGCTGAGATCTACCGCCGTCCCGATTATACAGCAGTTTAAAAGCGAGATTCTGGAGCAAAAAGCCGATAACCTCCTGGTCATTTTTGACCGGCCCTTGGACGCCGTAAATGCCGCGACGGCCCTCAATCGAACTTTTGACAAAGTGAATTTTACCACACCGGAGCTTGAAAACATTTATATCAAAGTGGGTATCGATTTCGGGAAATTCTTGCGTGTCGACGGGGTCGGGTTTTTTGGGTTGCCGATCAACCTTGCCAGCAAACTGGGAGAAGATTTAGCCGAGCGATCAGAACTATTAATCAGTGATACTGTATTTGAACGTATTAAAGCAGAACTCAAGTGGCCCGTTGAGAAAATCCAGTTTTCAGTTTCAGGCTTGGAGTTGGTCGCCTACAAGGTCCTGTTTGAACAGAGGGCCGACTCCTAATCCCCTGTCCCAACAATAGTGAAAAAAGGAAATTTGTATGGCTTCTATGATTCCATTTATATTTCTGGCGTTGATTGCCGGTTCATGTTTGCCGACCCAGGCGGGTATCAATTCGCAACTCAATCTCTGGGTCCGATCCCCGATTATTGCCGCCACGATATCCTTTGCCGTCGGCACACTCGGATTAATCGTGTATGGTCTGGTTTTACGCATTCCCCGCCCGGTCATTTCCCAGTTCGCCGGCTGCCCTTGGTGGATTTGGTCAGGAGGGTTGTTGGGCGCATTTTTTGTGGCCTCTATAATTCTTCTGGCGCCTAAATTGGGTGCCACATCTATGGTGGCTCTGGTCATCGCCGGCCAGATGCTTACATCTCTGTTTTTGGATCACTTCGGCTTGATCGGCTATCAGGTTCAATCCATCAGCCCGGGGAGAATGATGGGTGTCGCCTGTATGATTGGCGGTGTCGTGTTGATCCGGATTTTTTAGAATGTTTTCGCTAATTTAAAGCGGATCCTTAACGTATTGTTTTCAAAATTTGTAGAGACCAACCGAAATTTACCGACCTCCCCTGTCGAATGGACATGAGGACCGATACAGGGGCACGCGTCATAATCGCCGATCTTGACGATTCTGATGTCATCACCGATACCGTTGGGAAGGCGTTTGAGATCATAGACTTGGGCCGCCAGGTCGTTTTTGATGAATTCTTCCCTGACCGGCATATCGGCCTCAATAACGGCATTTATACGACCTTCAATTTGCGATGCTTCAGCTTCGGTCAGGGCACGACTAAAATGATAATCGCACTTTGATTTTTTCCTTTCGATATGGGCGCTGAAGCACCGTCCACAATTAAACATGCGGATCATCGTCTGATTTAGAATGTGCTCGGCGGTGTGCATTCCGGGGTCATATTTCTTTTTCATTTCTTCTTCCTTTAGTGTGTCTCCACAATGGCGATGGTATTTGACAAACTATCCGAATCCATTTACACAAAACAAGAATTTTAAATACAAAGACAATAACTCAATCGGGAGACAGAACATGAAACCGACCCTAAAGGAGATTAAAGCAGCTCATGCGCGGATTCAACCGTTAATTCACCGGACGCCGGTTCTAACGTGTAGCGCTTTAAACCGGCGTTGTAAGGCCGAGCTGTTTTTTAAATGCGAAAACTTTCAGAAGGCCGGCGCCTTTAAAATGCGGGGGGCGGCAAATGCCGTATTCTCATTGAAACCGGATCAAGCTTTATCCGGTGTTGCCACGCATTCTTCGGGTAACCACGCCGCGGCACTGGCGCTGGCAGCCCAAAAACGGGGGATCGAGGCTTTTGTGGTGATGCCCGAGAATGCACCTTCGATCAAATGCAATGCGGTTGCAGGCTACGGGGCGGAAATTTTTTACTGCCAGCCGACCCAGGCTGGACGGGAGGAAAAACTGAAAGAGGTGCTTCAAAAAACCGGGGCCTGTTTTATCCATCCGTACAATAATCTGGATGTAATTTCCGGCCAGGGGACCGCTGCATTGGAACTTTGCGAAGATGTTTCCGAACTCGATATCGTCATGGCACCCGTAGGGGGCGGCGGCCTGCTCAGCGGCACGGCCTTGGCGGTTGCAGAAATATCACCTCAATCCGATGTGATCGGTGTCGAGCCCGTGCGGGCCGATGATGCCTGCCGTTCGATTCAGGCCGGCATGATCTTGCCTTCGATAAACCCGGACACGATCGCCGACGGTCTCCTGACCTCCCTGGGTGATTTGACATTTCCGATTATTCAAAAACATGTCAAGGCGATTGTGACCGTAAGCGAAATCGAAATCAAGGACGCCATGCGGCTCATCTGGGAGCGGATGAAAATCATTGTCGAACCCTCAGGAGCCGTTCCCCTGGCTGCACTTCTGGCCCCCGAGCATGCCTTTGTCGGCCGCAGGGTGGGGATTATTCTTTCAGGAGGGAATGTTGACCTAGAAAATCTTCCTTGGAGTGCTTAGACATATTTGGCCTCCCGGATTTAATCGAGAAACCGGGCAGCACTAATTTTTGAACTGTAATATTCAGCCTTTACGTAGTGTTCCGATTGTGTTATAATCAATTAATTTTGTGGATATCTAAAAGCACCAGCTCGAGAGCGAACGATAATGAATTATTTGCACCGAAAAAACGGATTTAACTATCGATTTGACTTTGAAATCGGATACTTGGTTAAAAGCCCTTGTAAAGAGTGTGAACGCAAAAAATGTTTTCCCGAATGTGAGGATGACTGCGTTACGCTCGACAAAATCCATACCATTTTGGCGAAAAGCGTTTCATTGACCCGCAGCGGTTAGACACTACAAAAAGACTTCGGATGGCATCCACAGCCCCTTTATCATCAAATCTCTACCAGTTTGACGCAAAACAAGACGGTGAATTTGTCGTTCATACCATCGAAACAATGAGTATCGACAATGCATCGTCCCTTCTAAAAAAACTCCGCCGCCTCGTCAAAGCAAAATCACCATCCGCCCTGACCATAGATTTGGACAGTCTGGCGTACATCGATGATTTTGGTGCCCAGGTCCTTTATGAGCTAAGAGACCTCCTGTCAGCCCAGGATCGAAAATTGCATATCGTCAACACACCGCCACATGCCGATGACATCATTTCGAGGATGTTTTTCGATCTGGATGAATGTGTCATTTATAAACGTAAAAAATCTTTAAATGTTCTCGGCCGGCTGGGTGAAGCAACACTGAGATATATGAACAATGTCCGCTACATGGTTTCATTTCTGGGATCGGTTATTCTTGCTTTTCTGCATATTTTATTCCACCCCAAAGCACTGCGTACGAACGACATGTTATCCAATATGGAAAAGACCGGTGTGGATGCAGTGCCGATCGTGGCGTTGATCAGCTTTTTGCTCGGATTCATAATGGCGTTCATGTCTTCACTTCAGCTGCGGCAGTTCGGCGCCAATCTATATGTGGCATCTCTGGTCGGATTTGCGATGGTTTCCGAACTGGGTCCCATCATGACCGCCATCATCGTTGCCGGCAGATCGGGCTCGGCCATTGCGGCGGAGATCGGAACCATGAAAATTTCAGAGGAGATTGACGCGCTCTTCGTCATGGGATTCAATCCGACTCTCTTTTTGGTGGTTCCCAAAATTCTGGCCGCTCTAATCGTGGTACCGCTATTGACCCTATTTTCGGATCTGTTTGCAATTTTAGGCGGACTTCTGATCGGGGTGACAATGCTGGATCTGAGCATTGGTTCGTATCTGAAACAAACCATTGAAACCCTAACCCTTTTTGAGGTGCTTTGGGGATTGATGAAAAGCGCCGTGTTTGCCGTAACGATTGCCTGGATTGGATGTTTGCGAGGTTTCCAAACACACGGTGGTGCCGCCGGAGTCGGGAGTGCGGCAACGTCGGCTGTGGTCACCAGCATTTTTCTGATTATTTTGTTTGATTCCATTTTTGCCATATTGCGAAGTTATTGGGGATAAGCGATCCATGGCGCCTGAGTCAATTATTCAAGTCCGCGACCTTGTGGCACGTTACGAGGAAAATCTGATTTTGGACAAGATCAGTTTCGATGTTCAGCGGGGAGAAATTTTAGTCATTTTGGGCACCAGCGGATGCGGAAAAACCACCCTGCTGAGACATATGATCGGCCTCAACACGCCGGCCGCCGGCCAGGTTGCCATCGACGGTGATGACATTACCAGCGGAAATGAAACCGCCTTTAAGCGTGCACTGAGAAAAATCGGAATTTTGTTTCAGGGAAGCGCCCTTTTCGGGTCCATGACCCTGTCCGAAAACATTGCACTCCCTTTGGAGGAATACTCGGGCTTTCCCAAAAGCGTAATTACCAATATGGTAACCCGTAAATTGTGTCTGGTCGGTCTTCAAGATTATGCCAACTATTTCCCGGACGAAATCAGTGGCGGAATGAAAAAAAGAGCCGGGCTTGCAAGGGCTCTGACCATGAATCCGCTCATCCTGTTTCTGGATGAACCGACGGCCGGACTCGATCCGATCATTTCGGCCGAGATCGACGAATTAATGCTCCGGATAAACCAGCGTATCGGAACGACGATGGTCATCGTCACCCACGAGCTCGAAAGTATTTTTAAAGTCGCTAATCGGGTGATCATGCTTGATAAAGAGACCAAGAATGTCATCGCCGAAGGAGATCCCCGGTATTTGAAAGAGCACCATCAGAATCCATTTGTAAAACAATTTTTCAGCCGCAAAGCCAAACCCGAAGCATTGGAGAAACGCATTTAAACATGGCCTCACTTAAAACCAAGTTTGCTGTCGGCTTGTTCGTATTGATGGGAGCTGTCATTGTCGCCGCTGCCTTTATCTGGCTGGGCATGTCGCGCTATCTTGAGGAAGGCAAATATTATGTGGCCTATTTTGATGAATCGGTGCAGGGTTTAAACAATGATTCGGCCGTCAAATATCGGGGCGTCTCCATCGGACGGGTGGAAAGCATCGGCGTGGCACCTGATGAAAACCTGATCGAAGTCGTTTTACGGATTGAAAGCGGGATGACATTAACGAATAATATGGCGGCGAAGCTAAAATCGGTTGGAATTACCGGAATCGTATTTATTGAAATTGATCGTAAAAAGGAAGATGCGCTTGATCGTGGACCACAGATTCGTTTCCCGGCCAAACACCCCATTGTGGCTACCGAACCTTCTGAAATGAAGCTGTTTGTCGCCGGTATAAACGATTTGATGGATCAGTTTAAACAGATGAATGTCGGCGGATTGGCCGAAAAGATGCGCACGATTCTCGATAGAATCAATACGACCATTGAAGATGCCCAAATAAAAAATATATCGACCGACATCAGGCTGTCGCTCCAAAAAATCGAAGCAATCCTGGACACTCGAAAATGGGATAAAGTTCTGGCATCGGTCAACTCGGCCACGACATCATTTAAAGCTTTTTCTGACAAATCAGACCAGGCGGTCTCCGATTTTGAAAAAGTTGCTGTCAACTTGAATGGCTTGCTTTCGGAAAACAGGCTCAAAATAGGACAATTGGTCAACTCTCTGAATCAGACCATCCGTGATGCGGATACATTCTTTGCAGAAGGCAAGGATTTCCTCGAAGATGGTGAACATAAGATATCGAACCTGGAGCCGCTTCTGGCACTGACGCTTTCAAATCTTGAAAGCGCCAGCGCGAGTCTAACCGGTTTGGTCGAACTTCTTTCGGAGCAGCCCTCCAAACTTATTTTTAGCACCCCGCCCCCGGCCAAACTTATAGAGCCGGATGTCGCCCGGACACCCTAGTGCGGTAGAGATGGAGATGGTTTTATGAATCAAATATGGAAAAGCCTAATCATTGTTCTGCTTATTTTAGCCACGCTGGGATGTGTTGGGACCCGGTCTTCCACTCGCAAGATCGAATACTATACCCTGGAATACCCCCCTCCTTCCCGTGAGGCTTTGAATCCCCTCCCTCTTTCGCTGTTAATAAAACGGTTTCGGGTCGATCCGTTGTATAATTCAACCAAAATCATTTATCGGGATCAAAAATTTAAAAGGGCTGCCTACCATTATCACAAATGGCGCGCACACCCCGGTGACCTGGTCTCCTATTTGCTGGCGCGCGACATGAGGGCTGCGGGTCTTTTCAAAGCGCCAACGCCAGGGAGGCGGTCTTGACGGTTGGAATCACGCTAATCGTAAAAGATCAGGCAGACATCACCCAAAGCATCCTTCTACATAACACTTATTCAGCCACCGCAATCTGCAATCAGAAGAATCCCCGTTCGCTGGTGGCCGCCATGAGCCGCGCCATGCGGCGGGTATCGGAGATGATTGTAAAGGATCTGTATGATCGTCTTGGCGCTAATTAGGCGCCCCTCACGTAAGTCCGGTCTCGAGATTATCCCACAGTGCATCTCGCAGTCCGGATGTTCTTTTTAGCTTTCGATCTATGGTCAGACGCAAAATCTCGTCATTAGCCCATATGGCAGCGCGTTCTTTGGCGCGCGTAATGCCCGTATAAAGAAGTTCCCGCGTCAAAACAGGGTAATCGGTATTTGGTAAAACCAGTACGATTCTGTCAAATTCAGATCCCTGGCTTTTATGGATGGTCATGGCAAATACCGTCTCATGCTCCGGGAGCCGGTGAGGCAAAAAAACCCTCGGTTTCCCATCGCTTCCGGGAAAAAATACCCGCAAATCGGCACCGTTTGAAGCGGCATCCGGCATCGTCATGCCGATGTCCCCATTAAAAAGTCCCAACTGGTAGTCATTCCGGGTAATGAGAACCGGTCTGCCCGGATACCAGACTTGATTCTTCAACACAACCGGATCGATGAGCCCCTGCTCCATTAATACGATTTCAGAAAACCGGTTGATGGCATCGACGCCAAAGGACCCCTTTTTTACGGCACACAGAATTTGAAACTCCTGAAACCGGGCCAGGGCTTCGTGCGGGTCACTTGTTTGGAAATAGCGGGTATACCCTTCCAGGACTTGTTCCTTTAGTGAAAGGTAAAAATCGCCCGCCGTGGCATACGCCTCCCGGTTGATATCGAGCCGCTGCGTATCGGCTAGAAGTGATAATGCGCGCTTGAAGTCGCCCTGGTTTACAGCGCGGCTAACGCCCCCGATCCCGCTTTCGGCGGCAAACCGATAGCTATTTTTTAAAAGAACGATACAATCCTGCAGCCCGCGTCCCGCATGGCACTGCTGGATAATCGGATCGAGTTTTTCTGTGCCGGTACAATCCAATTTCTGATAAAAATCGGTTGCAAATCCATCTTTTGCGTTATGACCGCAGATATCCCCCAGCACGGAACCGGCCTCGACCGAAGCCAACTGGTTTTTGTCGCCAACCAGTATCAGACGCGTATCGTCCGTTAACGCCATCACCAGCTTTGACATCAATGCCAGATCAACCATGGACGCTTCATCCACGACGACCAGATCGGCCGGTAGCGGCCTTTCGGCATTGTGGTAAAAATAAGGTGAATCCGGAATACTCTTCAAGAGCCGGTGGATTGTGGAGGCCTCGCGCGGGATTAAAGCCTTGATGTGGGAACGGCAGTCCAGCTTCTGCTTTGAGGCCTGAATCGCCTCGGCCATCCGCGCCGAGGCCTTCCCGGTAGGTGCAGCCAAATAGATCCTCAATTTTTGGTCCCGGCTTTGTTCCAGTAAAACGGCCAGTATTTTGGCGATGGCGGTGGTTTTTCCGGTTCCGGGTCCACCCGAAATGACACACAGATTTCTGAGGGCGGCGACAATGGCGCCAAGTTTTTGTCGGTCCGGCGTGTCGGCCGACACTTCGGGGAATAATCGCCGCAGGCTTTCTTTTAGAATGCCATAATCCAGATTGTTTGACGTTTGCTGCGCTTTTTTTTGAATTGCTTCGACCAGATTGTGTTCATACTCCCAGTATCGAAACAGATAGAGCCGGTTTTTTTGATCCAAAATGAGGGGCCGCTTTTCACCGGGCGGCCCTACCGCGGGACACGTTATCAGCTTATCCCTCCAGACAGGCAACTCCGGGCAGCTGATCTTTGAATCGCCCTCCTTTTGGGATTGAATGGTTTTCCCGGCATATGCCCGCAGATCCAAACAGACATCACCGCCTCCGGTCACCTGACTCACGAGCGCTGACGCTAAACCGATATCCGGGTCGTTCACCTTTGCGAGCATGGCAATAAACCCGGCAAAATGGATATCAATTTTATTAAAATTACCTACATCATAAAAGCGGGTTAGGTAGTTTTTATTCATGGAATCCATTATCTTCTCTTAAATTGAGCGATTTTCAAGTTTGCCGCAGATACAAGGAAAATGTCGTTCCGCTATAGTCAACTATGCGGGACGGCATCTGACGCCGTAGGTGCGGCAAACTTGGAAATCCGCTCAAACTCCGGTATCAGGGCCGACCCAAGGACGTTGATCAAGTCTGCTTTTGGAATGTCATGATAAACCCCGAATTCAGGACCGAATTTCGGATCAACACCACGTAAAAAAATATAAAAAACACCGCCAAAATCCGAGTTGTACTCAAAATCCGGCTCGTGCTGTCGCAGATACTGGTAAAGTGCCAGGGTATACAGATGGTATTGCAGAAAATAAAGTTCCTGTGCCATGGTTTTGCGAAGTTTGCTAAAATGGTAATCCTCGATTCCATCACCCAGGAAATTTGATTTCCAATCCAGCAAATAAAATCTGTTCTCAAATTTAAAGATAAGATCGATATACCCCTTCATAAAACCCTCTGATGGCGCAAAGGTGAGTTCTTCCAGGGAATCCGCAAAGCTTTCAAAAACCCCTTTCAATTTCCCGGGTCGGATACGGTTTAAGGGATAATAAAATTCCATTTCGTTTATGCGTTGATCCATGGCGATATCAGCCAGCGTCAGGTTGTGGGACGTCGGCATTAACGGGGCGGACAAAACGTTCTGTAACAATTGAAAAACCGGATCGAACCACTGGTTTGAGAATCCGTGTTGGGCCAGTTTGTCTTTAACGAGCCCGGCCTGTTTCTCTTGATCGCATTTAAAATCGAGGTGTTCGAAAATATCATGAAAGAAGATTCCGGCTCTTCTCCCTTTGGGAAAAGAGAAAATTTCTCTGGAAACATCCGTTTTTAAAACAGGCGCGGAATCATAACGCTCAATAAAATGCTGTGTCGAGCCGAACCAGGGCTGATTATAGCGGTCATAATCGAAAGATTCGGGTGCGAATTCCGGCCTCCTCTCCTGTGTGTCGACCAGCGCGGTGTAACTGGTGACTTTCCAGTGTCTGTCGATTGATCCCCGCAACCGGCGTAGGGTCAGTTTTTTATCTTTTTCTTCACGCAGGGAGTCAGTCAGGCGTTTTTTGAATCGAATGGGGGAAACGGTTATGCTTCCACCTGATTTTTGCTCAAGGGTGACAAGGTCGGAAGTGAGGTCTTTTTTGTTTCCGGCCTCAAATGCCGCCGGCCCGGGTTCGGAAGTGTCATGATCCGCAGGGCGTTCTTCCCTGTCGTGAAGCAGGTAGGCCAGGGCCGAAGTTGCGCTGTCCCTGACAGGCGCCCAAATCAGGTAGCAGCGAGTCTTGGCACGGGTCAAAGCCACGTAAAGGAGTCGCAAATTTTCGGCCAGGAGTTCTTTTCGGGCTATTTTCAGGTGAAGATCTCTTTGCGCCGACCCCACATCCAGGGTCAATCTCATCTGAGCGTCTGCATCATGGAACCATACATTCTCCGTTTTGCGCATTCCGCCGTCCCAGGCAAAGGGACAGAATACCACTTCATACTCGAGTCCTTTGCTTTTGTGGATCGTAACGATCTTTACGGCTTTTGCATCGCTTTCCAAACGGAATTGATACTCGTCAATCGGTCGGGTTGCCGGGTTGCGGAGCGTCTTGAACCATTTTAAGAGACCTTTCATTCCTAATCGGTTATCAATCGACTTCTGATGCAGAATCTCAGCCAGATGCAGAAAGTTGGTGAGCCGTCTTTCGCCATCAGGTAGGGATAACAACCGAATGCGTACTTTTTCATGCGATAATAAGAATTGAAACATACGCATAAAGCCGTAGCGGCTCCACAGCCTAAAATATTCTCTGAAATTTTCATGTCTTTGCGCCCACCACCACGGTTGCTGATCGGCTGCATACAGGACATCCCCTGAAATCCCCAGCACATCTGTTGTCAGCGCATTCCTCAGCCTGCGTTCATTCGTCGGCTCGCAGATAGCGGAAAGAATCCTTTCCATGCTGGTCGCTTGGCGCGATTCAAGCACATTGCCGGCGTTGAAGATCACGGCCGGAATCTGATTGATTTGAAGATGATTTTTCATTATTTGGGCCTGCCGGTTGGTCCTCACGAGGATGGCGATGTCCTGGGGATAATAGCGCTTTGCGGTCAACACGAGGCGCGCGACTTCGTCGGCAACCGCAGCGGCGATGGTTGCAACGGCATCTTTTTTGTTGAGCTTCCCATGCTCCGGTGCGGACAGGTACCAGAGCCTAAAAGGTGATGCATCTGTTTTGGATTCGCTTTTTGAAGCAAAGCCGGACCGGCCCGGTGTAAAATGGATATCGGAATACACAAAGGGTGCCTTAACATTCGAAAACAGGGTATTGACCGCTCGAATGAGACCCGGTTTTGTACGCCAGTTATCGATCAGGGTATATTTGGAGTCGGCATTGCGGGCGGCGTCGATATAAGAAAATATATCCGCGCCCCGAAAACTGTAAATGGCCTGTTTGGGGTCGCCGATCAGAAAAAGGATTGTATTTTTTGCATCGAATAGTTTGGAAAATATTTCATACTGGATTGGATCGGTGTCCTGGAATTCATCCACCAGGGCGGCTTTGTATCGTTTTCTTATGGAACGGACAAGTTTGTTGCCCATTTGTCCCTCAAGGGCTGCTTTAACTTTTGTCAGCAACTCTTCAAAAAACTGGATATTTTGCTCTTTTTTCCTTTGAGCCGCTTCACAGCGGGC
>CAZNFS010000022.1:4366-28190 GCA_964572695.1 uncultured Desulfobacteraceae bacterium | reverse complement strand
AGAAAGGACATGTATGTCCACATTTTTCAACTAAAAGTACGCTTCAACCGGAAGAGCCCATTTTTATATATCGTTTGCCTGATTGCATCAGGCAAGAAGCCGATGGGACAATGATGCTTCGTGCTCGTTAAAAAGCTTGGTTCTAAGGTCTTGGCGGCTATGACATTGGTGACGTAAGATCCCGTTTGTAAGTATGTATTGTTTTCGCTGACCTTAACGCCTGATGCCTCTATTAACCTATTAAATTGGAGGTGTCCATGAACAAAAACAAACAGCAAAAGCAACCTGTGTTTAAGCAAATGAATTCCAACGCAGCTGGAATAGATATTGGTTCCGAGGAACATTTTGTTGCCGTTCCGTCTGGTCGTGATAAGGGAAACCAGGATGTCCGTTGTTTTGGCACATTTACCTGCGATTTATATGCTTTAGCCAATTGGCTTAAAACGTGTAAGATTGACAGCGTAGCCATGGAGTCCACAGGTGTTTACTGGATTCCTTTGTTTGAAATCCTCGATTCAAAAGGTTTTGATGTTAAACTGGTCAACCCCCAATTTATTAAAAATGTACCGGGCCGCAAGACGGATGTGGTGGATTGCCAGTGGATCCAACAGCTTCATTCGTATGGATTGTTACAGGGATCTTTCCGCCCTGAAGAGCAAATTTGCATCCTTCGAAGCTATCTGAGGCAAAGGAGCATGTTGGTGTCAGATGCCTCTCAATATATTCAGCGAATGCAGAAGGCACTGGAGCAGATGAACATCAAACTCAACCAGGTTATTCGCGACATTACCGGGACTACCGGCATGGCGATTATTCACGCCATACTTGATGGCGAACGAGACCCGAAAAAATTAGCAACGTATCGGAATCCGCGTTGTAAAAACGATGCAGCAACCATTGCCAAGTCCTTATACGGCAATTGGCGTAAGGAGCATCTATTTGCACTTCAACAGGCGGTAGAGGCGTTCGATTTCTACCAAAAACAGATTGGCGTTTGTGATCAAAAAATTGAACAGCATCTTTCATCGTTCGATGTCCGAAGTAATGGGCAACCATTGGATAAATCTCGCAGGTTAACCGGACGTAACAAGCTGGCATTTGATGCCCGAAAGCATCTTTATCAGATGACCGGTGTTGACCTGACCCGTGTTGACGGTTTGGACAGTCTTTCCGCATTACAAGTCATCGGTGAAATTGGTCTTGATATGAGTTGCTGGAAAACAGAAAAACACTTTGCCTCTTGGTTGGGCCTGTCTCCCGGCAGCAAGATATCCGGTGGCAAAGTATTAAGCTCCAAAACTAAAAAATGCGCCAATCGTGCTGCCCATTCTTTGCGGTTGGCAGCTTACAGCCTTCACCGGAGCAACTCAGCTATAGGTGCATTTTTCAGGAGAAAGAAGGCGCAATTAGGCCCTGCAAAGGCAATTACCGCAACCGCCCATAAACTTGCCCGCATTATATACAATATGTTGAAACATGGAACAGCATACAAAGATCTGGGGCAAGACCATTATGAAACACGCTATAGACAGCGAGTCCTTCAAAACTTAAAGAGAAGGGCAAAACAATTTGGATGCCAATTAGTAATTATCAAAGAACAACAGCTGGTTACACAACACAGCTGAAAACAAGTTATTTATAAGTCCCATCTGCTGCGTTGTATTATTTTTTCAGGCACTCGGCATACTACATGTATAGCCTCGTTCCTGAAAAAATACTACGTCTTGCATATGAACCTTTTTTCTTAGCCTTCTATAGTTGAATTCGCGACTTTTTACGACATAATTGGGTCATTGCCTATTGTCTACTAATCGTCCTCATCATCCGCGTATTTTTCAATCTCAGCCAGCATCCACTCTTCAACCGCTTCGGGACCGAAAATGAGATCGTTCATTTCGGATAGATCGGCGGGTTTGATTTTGTACAGCCATCCCTTACCATAGCAGTCTTCATTGATTAAGCCTGGATTTTCTTCGAGTTCCTCATTGACTGCAGCCAATTCTCCATTGACAGGTGCAAAGACCTTCCCCAGCCATTTACCGGATTCGATTTTGGCAAACTTTTTACCGGCCTTTAACTTCTTGCCCTCATCAGGGAGTTGGACATAAACGACTTCACCGGCCATTTTCTGCGCAAAATCAGTCATTCCCATGACCAGAAGATCGCTTTCCGCTTTGACCCAGAAATGATTCTTCTCGTAATGCAGATCGTCCGGCAGATTATATCCCTGAATTTCCATAATTTATCCTCCTTGTTCATTCCGTTTCCGATTTAGGATTAACGGTTTCTCGATTTACTCATCATCTTCCATTAGCATATTGATGAATTCCGCAGTAGTGTGGATTTTAAATTTTTGCCTGCGCAGCTTGGCATTGATCAAGTTATGCACGCATGAGTTACATTCGGTCAGGACCACTTCGGCATCGATTTCTTCAGCTTCCTGCAACCGGCGGCGGGCCATGGCGATTGAGTTTTTCGGAAATGCACCGCGCACACCTCCGCCGGCCCCGCAACAGAGGGCTTCGGCGTGATGGTGTGGAAGCTCAACAAAATTGGGGGCAATTTTGCGAATAGTTTGACGGGGTTCATCATAGATCCCGCAGTGTCTTCCCAGGTCGCAGGGATCATGGTACGTGACGCGTAAGCCGGTTTGCACTCCGAGGTCAAAATCCTGCATGAATTGGCTGAGGTGTACGATCTTGATTCCGTCGCTGTGGAGCTGGGCGTATTCGGTTTTGTTATTGAACGTTCGTGCACAATAAGGGCAGCCCGTAATAACGGTTCCGGCACCGGTGGACAGGATCTGTTCTATATTTTTTTGGGCCAGATCGGCATTAATTTGATACCCGACATCTTCCAGTACGCCACTACAGCAGACTTCATCGATCAGGGTGTAGTCGACTTTGAGGCGATCAAGGAGATCCAAGGTGGCCAGGGTCGACTCATCTTCGCGATACGATCCGACACATCCGATAAAAAAAACATGCTCGGCTTTTTGGTTTCTTTCACGCTCGAAATCCTCCGGTTCCGTTTCGGCATAAATGTTGGTGTGATTTTGCAATACTTCGTGCATGCCCTTGAACGCCGGATGACAGGAGCCGATGTCGACCATGTCCTGGCGGGCTTGCTTGATGATTTCAGGGACCTTAACGCCGGAAGGGCAGTTTTCGGAACAACTGGCACAGGTGGTGCACTGAAATAAGGCTTCGATCAGTTCATCATCGAGTTCGATTTTGTCTTCCATAACTTCTTTTAACAGGAGCATTTTCCCCCGGGCGTTTAAACCCGGCCGTAAAGTCAGACCATAAACAGGGCAGTGGGCCTGGCAAAAGCCGCAACGCGAACATCGGAGGATCTGTTCCTGGTATTTTTCTTCAAAGATGTAACGCTTCGTCATAGAGTACCTCCTGATTATAATAAGTGCCCATCCTTAAACAGCATCTTTCAGCCCAGAACAGCGTTCTCGCCTTTTTGCAATCCTCAACGTAGTCGTGCTACGCCTGCGGCTGCAAAAACGTTGCGGCCTTGTTCTGAACCAAAAACTGCCATTTCTGGATAGACACTACCTAACTTGGATCTGCCTGAAAAACAAACAGGTAATCCGTTTTTCAAAATCTCTTATCCCCTCGCGGTCCTGGTTTCCGTAAAAGCATTCAGCATCATTACCACGGGCGCCATGATAATGTGCATCAGGCGACTGAAGGGTAAATAGGCGATAAATATACCGGCCAGTATTGCATGTCCATACCAGATATAGCCATAGATGTCGCTGAGTCCGGTCATGCCGCTGAACAATAAACTGATGCCGTAGCCCACTGGTGCGAAAATCGAATTGGGAGGATATGCAGTCATCGCGATCCGAATTCCTTCCAATAAAAACCCGACCATTACCATGGCGCCGATTATTCCCAGTGCCAGGCGGTCCTGCCGGGGGATACCCTCTGAACGGTCGCTCTCAGAGGCGGCTCCTCGCAAAAGGGCCAATATCACGCCCAGACCGATTAAGATTCCGGTAACATCAAACACCAACGCTGTGAGGGGATGATTTTTATCAACCATACTCCATATCGGCGCCCATGCCGGCCACCCTAATGAGCCTCCGAGAGCCACAAGGCCCCATAAAAAGCGCACAACGAACGGATAAAAAATCAAACCATGGATCATCCAGCGCCGATGTGAACGGCGATAAAGCCTGCGTTGAAAAAAAATATCGTAAGAGAGTGTTTTGAGAAGGCCCAAAAAATTCCACGAAAAAATCGTGCCCACGATACGTTGCCGAATGGCGCCTTTGTCCGGTATCGATCCCAGCTGCCATAATGAAAAAGTGAGTATCAAACCGACTAAAAAAATCATCAGTCCGGAAATCGTAATGGTGTCTCCGACGGAAAGGGTGGCGCTATGACAGGGCATGCAAAGAAGACTTTTGGGCGGTAAAATCATGGCGGCCGCACCCAGGGCGTTTCCTTTAAAGTGACATTTTCGGCATCCGGATTTGTCTTCCAGCCGCGGCATGTGGTGAGTACGGCTCAAAAGGCCTTGCATTGGCCCGATTTCCCCTGTGATAATTCCTGTCTCGGGTTTGCGGAAGGGCGCGATGTTTTTAATATGACAGGCCCGGCAGGTAACGCCAATGTGCGCATCGTGGGCCGTTTTTTCATCGTGGGCAACGTGGCATTGGCGGCAGTCGCCGCTCTTTTGCTTGTCGTGTGCAAACATTGCGGCTTGAGGGTGACAGGCAGTACATTCATTCTTGGCATGCGCCGATAACGTATATTCGGAAACATCAATTAGAGGATAACCAATTGAAAGGGCATGGCTGCTGTTGTCGAATCCATGGCATTGGAAACAAAAGGTGGCGATTTTTTGTGCTTTTTGGGGATCATCCGGGGCGACTGCAGCATGACAATCAAAACATGTCCGATCCTCTTCGGACACCGGGAGGCCTGCACCCGTATCCGGATGCGTTTTCCCGTGATCGGTCCCGATTGCCAGATAGTGCGGGTCATGGCATCGTATACAATCAAAATAGGTTTCCGGTTTTGGAAGCGGTTCCTCGGCGTGACGTCCTTCATCGAGCTGTTCAAAAACTTCTTCGTGGCAATCGAGGCACTGTTCCTGGTCAAAAAAATCTTTGAGCTTAAGATTGACATGATCGGGATCAGGATGAAGATTACGATCAGCGACATCAGAATGACAATCGATGCAGGCGGTTTCGGCATGGGCTGATTTTGAGAATCGCTCCATATCGATCCGCCAGGAAGCTTCAGCCGGGGACACCGTCAGTGTTAAAAGGGTGGAGAATACCAGAAACGCGATTCGTTTGTGGTCGATCAGGTTAAAAAGGAAATCAAACATCTTGCAAAACATTGGAATGCAAAACACCTAACTTGTAGAATTTATAAATTAATACAGCTCCATGGACTACCGCACAAACAGGCGCAACGTAATTCGCATCGCGATTAATGTCAAGGCAATTAGACCCGCACAGAGACGCTGCGGACTGCTTAATTATGCGACAGCGCTGTAGAAAATTACTACACTTTTATAAGGCATTGAAGTTAAAGATAAATAATTAATAAATAGCATGGCTAAAGGAGAACCGTTTATGTTGAGTGCCTGATTTTGCATCAGTTTCGAAAAATAGATGCGAATCCCGGATTCGACCGAATTTTTATATTTTCTAATATTATTAGATAGTTGTAAAATATATCGCTAAACCCGACGACAATGGCACGCTGTTTGCTCCTTAAAAGCATAACGACGCGACGATTGACACAAAAACAGATAAAACTATTGCAAAGGGGTGAAAGAATGAAACAAAAAGGGAAAGAAGAGCGCAGAAGTCAGGTCGGATTCGGATCATCTTATCGCAAAGGGGGCCTCAATGACAGTGCCGGCAGCGACGAGATCCAGGCGGTTCTCGGCGGGCAGAGGTGGATGGTGAAACCGGATAAAAAGGCCAAGGCGGCCCATCCCTGCATCTGGATGCAGGCGGGTGTCGTGAAGTTTATGAATTGTAATAATTTCTACGATTGTACGACTTGTAAATACGATCGTGGAATGGAGAAACAGGTACAAAACGGGAAGCAATCACACTGGCGCGATGAGATGCGCAAACACTCCGAATTGGATCGGATATGCCGCCACAGTCTGACCAACCGTATCGCCCGCCGGGCGTGCGCTTATGATTACAGTTGCGCTGCGTGCGACTTCGATCAGTACTTTGAAGACGTCTATGCTGCCAAAGCCAGCCCTTTGCCGCAAGAAACCGAGCGGGTCAAGGGATTTAACGTCCCCATGGATTACTATTTTCACAACGGCCATACATGGGCACGGATCGAGAGCGGAGGCTATATCCGCATCGGATTGGACGATTTTGCCTTAAAACTCCTGGGAAAGGCAGATGCGCTGGATCTGCCCTTGATCGGCAAAGAATTCGACCAAGGTGCCGTTGGATGGGGCTTGCGGCGAAAAGACAATCTGGCCGACGTCCTGTCGCCGGTGGAAGGGGTCATCGTCGATGTTAACGCCAAGGTGCGCGAAAATCCTGCCTTGGCCAATCGCGAACCCTACAGTGATGGGTGGTTGTTTCGGGTGCGCACCCCCGAGATCAAAAAAACAATGCAAAGTTTGATGGCCAATTCCGAAACCGTGCAATGGATCAGTGACGAGGTTACGCAACTGGAGCATATGATCGAAGATGTGGCCGGGCCATTGGCAACGGACGGAGGGTATTTTGTTGAAGATATCTACGGTAATTTTCCGGGTATGGGTTGGAATAGCCTGACGCATACTTTTCTAAAGACTTGAACCTTTCCATCCGGGGGCGGCAGCATCGTTTTGTCGTGCCTGCCGGCCAAAGGGAGTAGAGGCCATGGAAACGACTCGCTTGAAATTAGATCCACAAAAGGTATCCGGTCCCTGCATCTGGATGCAGGGCGGGGTGGTAAAACAAAAAATGTGTCGCAGCGATTATGAGTGTACCGCTTGCCGTTACGACCGGGCGCTTCGCAAAGCGGCCAGGGCCAATCAAAGAATCAGGATGCGCGGGCAAATTCCTGCCGGGCGCCGCGGTCAGATCGTCTCTTGGCAGGAGCGTTTGCGCGAGTTGCCGGTGCGCAAACAGCCTTGTATACACCATTTAAAGCGCAAGATTGGATTTCGGTCCTGCACCCATGCATACAGCTGCGGGGATTGTGAATTTGATCAATATTTCTACGATCAGTATACGGTGCATGCCGTGGTCAAACCGATAGACGTTTTAAACGTGGCTGGATTTAAAATACCCCAGGGATTTTATCTGCATGAGGGGCATTGCTGGCTGCGCATCGAGGATGGTTCAAATGTGCGCATCGGGATAGATGATTTCGCGCTGCGTCTTTTCGGACCGCTGGATCACATCGAAGCACCGCTGCTGGGTAAAGAGGTGGTACAAAACCGGGAGGATATCACGATTGTGCACAAGGAAAAGCGTGCTCCCGTATTATCTCCGGTCTCCGGGGTGATCACAGCAGTGAATCCGAAGCTCGCCGAAAAAGGACGTTCGGCGGGCGGCAATCCGTACGTCGATGGCTGGGTAGCCACGCTGCATGCACCTCGGTTGCGTGCGGAAGTGAAAACCTTGATGATCCGGGATGAAACCAAGGCGTTTTTAAAGCAAGAGGTCGACCGCCTGTATGATGTTATCGATCAAGTCGTGGGCCCCCTGGCCGCTGATGGCGGGAATTTGGGGGAAGATATCTTCGGCAATGCCCCCCAACTGGGATGGGAGCGGCTGGCGGGGATGTTCCTCAGGTCAACGCAATAAATGCCCGGAGCCGATCGTTCAGGATGTGTCGGAAGGATTCTTAAATGCCGGATGGACCGGATACTTTACGGCCAGCCGTTTTATTTCGTCGTCCACAAATGTCCGACAATAGCGGCAAAGCTGATTTGATTTGCGGTCCACATCCTTTTCGCTGCGGCAGTAATGCATAATACAGGCATGATCGGGGCAATGCCGAAGATCGAAGGTGTGCCCCAACTCATGGATCGCTTCTTTGATGATACGCAGCATAAAGGCTTTTTCGGGATCGAGCCGGGGGAGTCCTTCTTTGAGGCGATAGATCGAAACCACAGCGGCCTTCCCGTTCAATTGGGCCTCCCCATAGACGTGTGTCAAAATGGGTATAAAAAGATCCAGCGACACAATTCCAAGAACCTTCACCGCATGCGCGGGTGCGCTTTTGGCCAGATGTTCCAGGATGGGCGTCGAATGATACTGTCGGCGCTGGGGGTTGAAGGCAAATTCGATGCCATCGAGGAGGGAGCGTATTTCCGTGGTATAACCAAATGCTTGTCTAATCGGGCGATTGATTAAATTGATAATGTTGGGATGGAAATCTCCGATGGGGGCAAGGACAATCACAGGATCTCGTGCGGTCGGGTTCAAAGCGACGTCCCCTCCCCAATTATTGGGGCCTTTGGATATTGTAACGTTTGATTTTGTGATAGAGGGTTGAACGGTCGATACCCAACACGGTCGCGCTTTTGGAAATGTTCCCGCTGCAATCGGAGAGGGTTTGTATGATATGGGCCCGCTCGACCTCTTGCAGCGTATTGTTTTTGGGGCCCGACACGACTTCCATATGGCAGAAGGGGAGATCGCGGGGGAGGATTTGGTGCTCTTTGCCCACCACAACGGCACGTTCGATGGCATTCTCGAGTTCCCTCACATTTCCCGGCCACTCGTAAAGCATCATTTCGTCCATTGCCTCCCGGTTGATTTGGTCGACCGCTTTATTGGTCTCAAGCGCGAAACGTTTCAGGAAATGTTCGGCCAAAAGGGGGATATCTTCTTTGCGCTGCCGCAGGGCTGGCATTTCAAAGGCAATCACATTCAATCGATAATAAAGATCTTCGCGAAAGGCACCCGTCTGAATCGGTTGGGTCAAGTCGCGATTGGTGGCCGTAATTACACGGAAGTCAGCCTCAATCGGCTGTGTACCGCCCAACCGGTAAAAAACCCGATCTTCAATGACGCGCAATAGATCGATCTGCATCCGTTTGCTGATTTCACCGATTTCATCCAAAAAGAGGGTCCCGCCGTGGGAAAGTTCGAGCCGCCCTTTACGGGTCTCCTTGGCATCGGTAAAGGCGCCCCGTTGATGCCCGAACAGTTCACTTTCCATGAGATGTTCGGGGATCGCACCGCAGTTGACTTCCACAAAGGGGCCCTGGCAACGGGGGCTGTTGGTATGGATGGCTTTGGCGGCCAAGCCTTTGCCGGTCCCGGTTTCCCCGGTAATCAGAATCGTGGAATCGCTGGCCGCGATGTCCTGGATGAGGTCGAAAATCTCCTGCATCGCGCGGGATTGACCGATCATACTTTCAAAACGTGAGCGTTCTTTATATTGTTCGCGCAGAAATTGAGTTTCACGAGTCTGGGCTTGCTGACGGATAATTTTTTCAATCAGGACGCCTAATTCATTGGGGTCAAAGGGTTTTAAAAAATAATCGGTGGCACCATGTTTCATGGCCTCGATCGCCGTGGCAATCGAACCGTAGGCGGTAATCATGACCACCGCCACATCCGGATCATCGGCCTTAATTTCACGCAAAACCTCCAGACCACCGATCCCCTCCATTTTGATATCCAGCAGAAAGATATCAAAACGGGTCGCCTTTAGTTTTTCCAATGCTTCCTCACCGCTGGCGGCGGTTTCCACGGTATGGCCGTCGCGGGCCAGCCAATCGGCCAGGGATTCCCGCATAATCAGCTCATCGTCCACAATCAATATTTTGGTGCTGCTCACTATTCCCTCACTTTTCTTTTAAACGTTTGCGGATGCTTGACTTCCCTCTTTATTTTCAAATGGCAGTGCAATCCGAAACGTGGTTCCCTTCCCGATTTGCGAGTCGACGAAAATGGACCCGCCGTGCTCTTTGACAATGCCATAGGCCACCGAAAGACCGAGACCGATGCCCTTGCCTTTCTTTTTGGTGGTAAAAAACGGTTCAAAAAGTTTCGAAAAATTATCAGACGGTATTCCCACCCCCGTGTCGCTGATTTCCACAATGATATTGGGCTTGGGATCTGAACAGCGCGCATCGATTCTTAAGACGCCGCCATCGGCAGATTCCATGGATTCTGCCGCGTTGGATATGATGTTCATGAAGACCTGCTGCAACTGGTCTTCTGATCCGGTTATTTCCGGGAGATCCGATGGAAGGTGCTTTTCAATCTTAATCCCATTGATCTTGAGTAAATTCGCGTTCAAGAGCAACACCCTATCGATCAGGCGCGCAAGGTCGAAACGGTTAAATTCGATCTTGTGCTGACGCGAAAAGGCCAGCAGGTTGTTGACGATGCGGCTGATGCGGCGCGTCTCCTTTTCCATGAGGCCCAGATAGCGCGTAAATTGCGCAATCGTCTGGTCATCGATTGTATCTTCGTCAATCATCCGTTTGATCAACATGATCAGATTGAGAATACCGGCAATGGGATTGTTGATTTCGTGGACCATCGAGGCCGAAAGTTTGCCGAGAGATGCCATTTTATCCTGATGTAAAAGCTTGGCGTGGGTTTCTTGTAATTGCTGCGTGCGTTGCTTCACCATCTGCTCCAGGCGATGCGTAATCTCTTCTTCCTCCTGAATGCGTTGGGTGACGTCCTGGCTAATGTAAACGAATTTCGAAATGCGGCTGTTCTTTTCCCAAATGGGATAAATCTTGATTTCAAAATGGCGCAACTCCCCTTTGCGATTAACCAAAGAGTTGGTGTGCTGAATCGGACGTTTGTTGCGGATTACCTGATTGAGGGGGCATTCCCGGTTGATCAGGAAGCAGGGTTCGGTCAAATTCCAAAACAGTTCGTAACATTTGCGTCCGATCACTTCTTCATATGAATAGCCCATTTTGGTCATAAACGCTTCATTGGCTTCAATGACTTCCATCTCCGGCGTGAGCACCAGGATGAAATCCTGAATGGCATTGAGGATCGTATCCATCTCCTCGTTGCGCTCGCGTAATTTGCGTTCCTCTGTGCTGATGGCCTGCCAAAAGATTTCAAAGACAGGGTAGGACATGATGCGAATATGGGCGGGCCGGGATTCTAAAATGGCTTTAAAGATCGTTTCTTCGGATGTCACGATAACAATGAGATTGATCTGAAACTCGGGGGTATACAGCTGGCGATAATCGGTGAGCGTTATCAGCCCTAACTTTTGTGCCAGCTGCATGCCGGGGCTGTGAGGGTTTTGGTCGGCCACCGCCACGATCGGTGCTTTTACCCCTTCTTGTTGATAGACGACGGTGGTTTTCTGAAGGATCTCGGCGCAAAAATCACCCCCACCCATTAGGGCAATATTGATCGTGGCCGGCATCTTATTTAAAGGCATGGGAAAGATTCCCCAGGCGCTTGATTGATTTTGTGTATTTTATGACAAAAAAATA
Source organism: uncultured Desulfobacteraceae bacterium (assembly GCA_964572695.1). Classification (GTDB taxonomy): domain Bacteria; phylum Desulfobacterota; class Desulfobacteria; order Desulfobacterales; family CAZHA01; genus CAZHAH01. The sequence continues at coordinate 16,757 of CAZNFS010000022.1, read as the reverse complement.
TTTGCGCCTAAACTTGTGACTAACGAATATTGACTGCTTGGTTCCGGTTTGTCCGAGTTCGATAATATTCAGATTGTGAAATTATGCATAACATGCGCATCTTTTGGATTCAAGGTCATTTTCGCGGGCACTTACATGGTGGTATCTTCCAGGTCAAGGGGGGCAAGCATATCCGTCCCGGGGCGTGGGGAAAAATCACTTGACAGCTTAGCTCGGATTGTGGAATAGGACTCGTTTTGGAAAGTTGCTTGACGGATTACCCGCAAAAGTGCGCGAAGCAGCCAAGGTTGAAGTTGTTTTAATAAAATACACACAAAGGAGTTGCTGTGGCAGCATCAGAAAAGAAAAAAAGTGGATCTGTAATGGTAATGGGTGCGGGCATTGCAGGTATGCAGGCGGCCCTCGATCTCGCCGAATCGGGCTACTACGTTTATCTGGTTGAGAAGTCGACCGCCATCGGCGGGCTGATGGCCCAACTGGATAAAACGTTTCCTACCAACGACTGTACGATGTGAATCATTTCACCCAAACTGGTCGAGGTCGGCCGGCATCTGAATATCGAGCTTATCACCAATACGGAATTAACTGATCTGCAAGGGGAAGAGGGGAACTTCACGGCAACTGTGCAGGCCAACCCGCGCTTCATCGATTTGGATAAGTGCACGAGCTGCGGTGATTGTGCCAAAGTGTGTCCCGTTGATATCCCCAGTGATTTTGATAAAGGACTCTCCTCGCGCAAAGCGGCCTACAAACAATATGCCCAAGCCATTCCGGGTGCCTTTGCGATTCAAAAAAAGAGCAAAGCCCCCTGTCGTCTGGCCTGCCCGGCCGGGTTGAACGTTCAGGGCTATGTGCAGATGGCCAAAGAGGGCAAATATAAGGAAGCGCTTCAGATCATCATGGAAAATCTTCCTTTACCCGGTGTTTTGGGACGGATTTGTCCCCATGGTTGCGAAGACGCATGCCGCCGGTGTGAAGTGGATCAACCGGTGGCCATACGTGATCTCAAACGTCTGGCGGCCGACCAGTTTGATCCGCGTGAGATTCAAATTGAATGCGCCCCGCCCAAAGCGGAGCGGGTGGCCATCATCGGTTCCGGTCCCGCCGGGCTTTCGGCCGCATACCATTTGGCGCGGCAGGGGATCCGTTCCACCATCTATGAGGCCCTGTCCCAGGCGGGCGGAATGATGCGTGTGGGGATTCCCGAACATCGTCTGCCCAAAAAAGTCCTGGATCGCGAAATCGAAGTGATCACCAACCTGGGCGTTGAAATAAAGACGGACACTCCGCTCGGAGCGGACCTGACAATCAAGGATCTTTTAGGCGATGGATATAAAGCGGTTTATCTGGCGTTAGGCGCCCATAAGGGGATCGCGCTGGGGGTCCCCGGCGAAAATGTGCAAGGGGTTCGACAGGGGGTCGGTTTCTTGCGTGAACTCAACCTGACCGGCCAGGTGGCAGTGGGCCGCAACGTGGCCATCATCGGCGGTGGTAACGTGGCCATCGATGTTGCCCGTTCGGCGGTCCGGATGGGGGCCGAAACGGTCAACATCGTTTACCGGCGCACACGTACCGAAATGCCGGCCTGGGAAGAGGAAATCCAGGCTGCCGAAGCCGAAGGGGTCAAAATTACCTACCTGGCGGCCCCCCAGGAGATACTCACCCAGGACGGAAAAACAGCCGGTATGCGCTGTATCCGGATGGAGCTCACGGAACCGGATTCAACCGGAAGGCGACGTCCGATTCCACTGCCGGGGAGCGAGTTTGAAATCGATGCCGACGAAATCATTCCGGCCATCGGACAACATCCGGACTTGTCTGCGATCGAGGAGTTGACCGGATTGAGTTTTTCACGCTACGGCACGGTGGAAGTCGATCCGGTAACCTATGCCACCGGTCTCGAGGGCGTTTTTGCCGGGGGTGACCTGCAGACCGGTCCCTGGACCGTCATCGGCGCCGTGGCCGCCGGCCGCGAGGCGGCGGATTCGATCGCACGCTATCTCGAGGGGCGCGACTTGGCCGAGGGACGCGAACCCGTGGTCGATGAGAATCCGATTTATCGACCGATCCCGGAATCGCAACCCACCGAAGCACGCCAGAAAATGCCGGAACTTCCAGTCGCGGAGCGGGCCGGCAATTTTAACGAGGTCGAACTCGGTTACGAGGCCGCCGAAGGACGGCAGGAAGCGGCGCGATGTTTGAATTGCGGGTATTGCTCCGAATGCTATGAGTGCGTCGAGGCCTGTTTGGCCGAAGCGGTGACCTTGGAAACCCACCGCCAACAGCCCGTGGAACGCACCATTGAGGTGGGGTCGGTGATCTTGAGTACGGGTGCCGAACCGTTTGATCCTTCCCTGTACGAAGAACACTACCACTATAAAAGCAATCCCAATGTGCTCACCAGTCTCGAATTTGAACGGATCCTAAGTGCCTCCGGACCGACGATGGGGCACATGGTCAGACCGTCGGATGATAAGGAACCTAAACGGATTGCGTGGCTCCAATGTATCGGCTCCCGTGACACCCATCGCTGCGGGAACGGTTATTGCTCGTATGTCTGCTGCATGTATTCCGTCAAGGATGCCATCGTTGCCACAGAACATGGTGCCGATGATCTCGAATGCACCATTTTCTATATGGATATTCGATCTTTTGGTAAGGATTATGAGAAGTATTATGAGCGGGCCAAAGATAAATACGGTGTCCGCTTTGTGCGTTCGCGAATCCATTCTGTAACCGACACTGCCGACAGCGACGATTTGGCGGTGCGCTACGTCGACGGCGACGGCGAACTGCAGGAGGAAACCTTCGATATGGTGATCCTCTCGGTGGGCCTCCAGATACCGGAGGAAACCGCCGCCTTGGCCAAACGCCTGGGCATCGAAACCGATAAGTACCAATTTGCGCAGACCGATCCGTTTGCCCCGGTGACCACTTCCCGCAACGGTGTTTATATCTGCGGTACTTTCCAGGGGCCCAAAGATATTCCCGAGTCGGTTACCCAGGCCAGTGCCGCGGCCAGCGCCGCCGGATCGGCCCTGGCGAAAGTTAGAGGGACTGAAACCAAGACCTTGGAACTCCCCGCCGAACGGGATGTCTCCGGCGATGAGCCATGTGTGGGTGTGTTCGTGTGTAATTGCGGCATCAACATTGCGGGTGTGGTGGATGTCAAAGCTGTGGAGGAATATGCGGCATCCCTTCCCAATGTGGTGTTTGCCACCCAGAATCTGTTTACCTGTTCCCAAGATTCCCAGGAGCAGATGCAAGCATTGATCGATGAACACAATCTCAACCGGATCGTGGTGGCCGCCTGTTCCCCCAAAACCCACGAGCCGATTTTTATGGAGACCCTCGTCTCCAGCGGTTTGAATAAGTACTTGTTTGAGATGGCCAATATCCGCAACCAAAACTCATGGGTACATGGAGCCACGCCTGAAAGGGCCACCGCAAAGGCCAAAGACCTCGTGCGGATGGCTGTTTCACGCGCCACGACGTTAAAGCCGCTGGAAGAGAAAGTCATTCCCGTCAATCAGAAAGCGATGGTGGTCGGGGGCGGGATTGCCGGCATCAATGCGGCTCTCGATTTGGGACGGCAGGGGTTTGAAGTGGCGTTGATCGAAAAAGAACCTGAACTGGGCGGTATGGCCCGCCAGCTTCACCACACGATCGAAGGGGGTGATATTCAGGCCTACCTGAGGGAGTTGATGCGGACTGTTTCCGCCCATGCGAAAATAAACATTTTTACTGAAACCCGCATTACCGGTATGAGCGGATACCAGGGCAATTTCAATACACGTTTGGCGGTCGGCACAGATAACGGGCAACGGGAAATCGACCACGGGGTGATCGTGATCGCCACCGGTGCCAAGGAATATGAACCCACAGAATATCTATATGGTGAGGATGAAAGGATTGTCACCCAGCTTGAGCTGGGAGATATTTTGGAGGAAAAAGGCGCCGCGGATTTAGAGAGTGTGGTGATGATTCAATGTGTCGGTTCGAGAAATGAAGAGAATCCCAATTGTTCGCGCATCTGTTGCCAAAATGCCGTCAAAAATGCACTGGCGATCAAAAAGCAGAATGCGGAGGCCCAAATCTACGTGCTGTATCGGGATATCCGTACCTACGGTCTCATGGAAGATTACTATACCGAGGCCCGCGAAAAAGGGGTTATTTTCATCCGTTTTGATCGTGAGGCACCGCCCCGTGTTGCTAAAACCGACGCTGGCATCACGGTGACGATCGAAGACCATGTGTTGCACCAGGACATAGAGATATCTGCCGATCGGGTGGTTTTGAGTGCCGGCGTCGAAGCGCGGGATACTTCGGAATTGAGCAATATCATGAAACTCGGCCGCAACCCGGAAGGATTTTTTCTCGAAGCCCATGTAAAGCTGCGACCGGTGGATATGGCCAGTGCGGGTATTTTCTTTTGCGGCACCGCCCATGGCCCCAAACTGATCAGCGAAACCATATCGCAGGCAAAGGCGGCGGCTTCCAGAGCGACCACCTTCCTTTCGAAATCCGAACTCAAGTTGTCTGCCATTACGGCCAAGGTGGACACCGAGTATTGTGTCAAATGCCTCACCTGTGTGCGTTCCTGTCCCTTTGAGGTGCCGGTGTTTGATGTGGATGAGAAGGCAATTGTTATCGATGAAGCGCTTTGCCACGGGTGCGGAGTCTGCGCCTGTGTCTGTCCCCGGCAGACCATCGATTTGAGTTCGTATGCGGATGTTCAAATTACTAGTAAAATAGACGCGTTGTTGGCGGAGGGTATGTGATGACGGATTTTGAACCAAAGATAATCGTGTTTTGCTGTGAATACTGAGGCTATTCAGCCGCGGACCTGGCAGGTACCATGCGACTCGAATATCCCTCCAATCTGAATATTATCCGGGTTCCTTGCTCCGGAAAAGTCGATGTGATGCACCTTTTGCGCGCCATTCAAAAAGGGGCTGACGGGGCCTATGTCGTCGGCTGCCTGGAGGGAGGGTGTCACTATAACGAAGGCAACCTGCGCGCTCGGGAGCGTGTCGCGCATGTCAAGACCCTCCTCGAAGAAGTCGGACTCGAAAAAGAACGCGTCGGGATGTATAACCTGAGCTCAGGGGAAGCACCGACCTTCGTGACCTATGCCAGGGAGATGACCGAGTGCGTAAAGGCACTCGGCCAGAACCGGTTAAAAAATAAATAAATTAGCGCTTGAGGTAAATGTTATGGCCGATGAAGCGATCAGTCTTTTCCATCCGGAGACAGCCCGGTAATCAGTCAAGGCGTTGAGGTGAGTGATAAAAAATAGAAGTCTAGCACAACAGGAGGATGTATGATAGTTGCGAAAAGGAAACCCTTCGAAGAAATCAAAGACATGTTAAAAGGCTACAAAAAGGTCCTCAATGTGGGTTGCGGAACCTGTGTGTCGGTCTGTCTGGCGGGGGGTGAAAAAGAAGTGACCATCTTGAATACCGAGCTGGAGATGGCCCGCAAACTGGATGGAAATCCGATTGAACTGGGAGCCCGGACTGTGGAAAGACAATGTGATCGCGAGTATCTGGCCGAACTGGATGACATTGTCGGCGATTATGATGCGGTCATTTCAATGGCTTGTGGTGTCGGGATCCAGTTTTTAGCCGAACGGTTTCCGGACACACCGGTTTTCCCGGGTGTGGATACCACCGGACTGGCCGTGAATCAAGCCGTGGGGTGGTACGAAGAAAGATGCCGTTCTTGCGGACAGTGTGTCCTGGGAATGACCGGCGGGATTTGTCCGGTGAGCATGTGTGCCAAAGGGCTCTATAATGGTCCGTGCGGCGGTACCAACAAGGGCAGCTGCGAGATCGATGCCGAGCAAGCGTGTGCCTGGTTCATGATTTATGAACGCCTGGAGCGTCAGGGACGGCTGGATTGTATCCTGGAGATAACACCGGTAATTCCGTGGACCGATCAGATTCCGAGGCATACCATTCAACCCGGTTATCAAAAACCGGATTCAGATAAAACCGCTTAACAGGATTACCAGGGACCGCCCCCTTTTTTGAGCGCGGTCTTGTGACCGTAAGTCAATTTGCTGGCACTATAACAGGGGAAACGCATATGAAATCAGGAAGCAATTTAGAAAAGGTTTTGGAAGCGGGACATTTTGCATTTACAGGGGAATTAGGACCCCCCCGGGGCGCCGATGCGGAAGAGGTCCGCAAAAAAGCGGTGCACCTCAAGGGGCTAGTTGACGCGGTGAACATCACCGACAATCAAACCGCCATGGTGCGGATGTCGAGTTGGGCCGCTTCTTTGCTGCTGATTCAGGAAGGATTGGAGCCGAATTTCCAAATGGTCTGCCGGGATCGAAACCGGTTGGCCATTCAGGCCGACATTCTCGGGGTCTATGCCCACGGTATCCGGAATATGCTCTGTCTTTCCGGGGATCATCAGAAATTCGGCGACCATCCCGAAGCCAAGGGTGTATTTGATATCGATTCGATTCAGTTGATTCAAACCGTGAAAACCATGCGCGATGAGGGGAAATTTCTCAGCGGAGCGGAACTGGAGGGTTCACCCAAAATGTTTATTGGTGCGGCGGCTAATCCATTCGCCGATCCGTTTGAATGGCGCGTGCACCGTCTGGCCAAAAAGATCCAGGCCGGGGTCGATTTTATCCAGACCCAGTGTATCTATAACATGCCAAAATTTCGCGATTGGATCAAACAGGCCAATGATATGGGCTTGACCGAAAAGGCTTATATCCTGGCAGGCGTAACCCCCATGAAAAGCCTCGGTATGGCCCGATATATGAAGAACAGGGTTCCCGGAATGGACGTACCGGATGAAATTATCAATCGCCTTCAAAATGCCGGTAAAGGTAAGGTGGCGGAAGAAGGAATTAAGATTGCCTGTGAACAGATCGAAGAATTTAAGGAAATGAAGGGCGTAGCCGGTGTTCACCTCATGGCCATCGAATGGGAGCATAAGGTTCCGGAGATTGCCGAACGCGCCAAGGTCCTGCCCCGCCCCCGGATTAGCTGATATCAATTATCAAAACTTCAATACCCGGCCCCAAAAGCCCGGCGGATTTCCGCCGGGCTTTTCTATTTGGATGCGTTGTAACCCCAATATATAGAAACTTTTTCAACGTCGACTACAAGATAGTGGATCTGCTTGAGTTAACATATTGGAATAACATATTATCCCGAATAAAACTGTTGCCTCGCCAGGACTTATCTGATAACCAACTTCTGATGTATGGTTAGAAGTCCTTTCAAAACCTCATTTTTCGCTTTTGGTTTGTCATTTTGATGTTTCAGAATCGCTCAAAAAGGATTTTGCAACAGCTTCTGGGAATTAACGAGGTTGCAATTCAATTTAATGCATGATCCAGAGAGGGGGTGACGATTTTCTGTTGAGGTTGTTTAGGCTGGAAATAAGAACCGTTAACCGTTTCTTCAACAAAAGGAGGTTCCAATGAAAAAAGGTTTGATTTTGAGTATTGCACTACTAGTTGGATTTGTTCTGCTGATGGGTGCCGCACCGGCAACGGCAGCGACAAAGTTTGTTACCATCGGCACCGGCGGCGTGACCGGGGTCTATTATCCCACCGGTGGGTCCATCTGCCGTCTGGTCAATAAGGGCCGCAAGGTACACGGGATTCGCTGTTCGGTTGAGAGTACCGGCGGTTCGGTCTACAATCTGAACACGATTCGGGCCGGTGAACTGGATATGGGTGTGGCCCAGTCCGATTGGCAGTACCACGCCTATCACGGGAGCAGCAAATTCAAAGACCAGGGTGCCAATAAGAATCTGCGCGCCGTCTTTTCGGTGCATCCCGAACCGTTTACGGTCGTGGCCCGGAAGGATTCCGGCATTAAGACCTTTGCCGACCTCAAAGGCAAACGCGTCAACATCGGCAACCCCGGCTCCGGTCAGCGCGGCACGATGGAAGTCGTCATGCAGGCCCTGGGCTGGACCAAAGCCACCTTTAAGCTGGCCTCGGAACTGAAGTCCGCCGAGCAGGGCAAGGCGCTGTGCGACAACAAGATCGATGCCATGGTATTTACGGTGGGACATCCCAGCGGCTCGATCAAAGAACCGACGACCTCATGCGATTCGGTGCTAGTGGAAGTGGCCGGTCCCGCAATCGATAAGCTGGTGAAGGAAAACGACTACTACCGCACGGCAACGATTCCCGGCGGTATGTACCGCGGGTCGCCCAATGACGTCAAAACCTTCGGCGTCGGGGCCACGTTTGTCTCCTCCACCAACGTGCCGGAAGAGGTGATCTACAATGTGGTCAAGGCGGTTTTCGAGAATTTTGACCAGTTCAAGAAGCTGCATCCGGCGTTCAAGGTTCTGAAAAAAGAAGAGATGATCAAAGACGGCCTTTCGGCACCCCTGCACGATGGTGCTGCGAAATACTACAAGGAAGCAGGCCTGATGTAATCCTAAACCGATAAGAAAGGTGCGCTGTTGAAACGGCGCACCTTTTTCTTTACTCTTATAGGAGGAATCATCGCCATGGCCGAATCGACAACGACGACGGCATCCGAAGAAGAGCTTCAGGAGATGATCGCCGAGGTGGATACGGGGGCTCGTAATCCCACCGGCGCGATTCCCCAAAATATCCTCTTTTTTGTACCCCTGATCTGGACTCTTTTTCAACTCTGGTACGCATCTCCCCTCCCTTTTATCTTTAATATTTTTGTTTTCAACGATACCGAAGCAAGGGCGATTCATCTCGCCTTTGCTATTTTCCTGGCTTTTACGGCCTATCCCACCTTTAAATCTTCGCCCCGAGACCATATCCCGGTTCAGGACTGGATTGTGGGGTTGATCGGTGCGTTCTGTGCGGCCTATTTGTTTATTTTCTATGAAGCATTATCCGATCGTCCCGGAATTCCGACCCAACTGGACCTGGTCGTCGCTGTTGTCGGCCTGATTGTATTGCTGGAGGCGACGCGCCGCGCGCTTGGCCCGCCGCTGATGGTAGTCGCGGCCGTATTTATTATCTATACCTTTGGCGGAGCCTATATGCCGGATGTCATTTCGCATAAAGGCGCCAGCCTCAATAAAGGCATGTCCCATTACTGGCTGTCCACCGAAGGAGTTTTTGGGGTGGCCCTGGGGGTTTCCACCGGAATGGTATTTATGTTTGTGCTATTCGGGGCGCTGCTCGAATCGGCCGGTGCCGGCAACTATTTTATTCGCACCGCCTTTGCCGGGTTAGGCCATCTGCGTGGCGGGCCGGCCAAGGCCGCGGTGGTCTCATCCGGATTGACCGGACTGGTATCCGGATCATCCATCGCCAACGTGGTCACCACCGGTACGTTCACGATCCCGCTGATGAAAAAAGTCGGATTTAAGGCAGAAAAGGCCGGGGCGGTTGAGGTGGCATGCTCGACCAACGGCCAGCTAATGCCGCCGGTGATGGGTGCGGCCGCCTTCCTGATGGTGGAGTATGTGGGTATCTCCTATGTCGAGGTGATCAAGCACGCTTTCCTGCCGGCCATCATCTCCTATATCGCCCTGGTATACATTGTTCATCTCGAAGCCTGCAAAATGGGTTTGAAGGGGATGGAAAAGCCGGTAACCAAAACCTTAACCCAGAAGCTGCTCTCAGCTGTGATGGCATTTCTGTTTCTGATCATTATCGGAGGTGTAACCTACTACGGGATGGGCTGGATTAAAACGGTCGCCGGGGGTGCCACCCTTTACATTGTGGCGATACTCCTTTTGGTGGCTTACTTTGTGCTTCTCTTTTTGGCCTGCAAGGTGCCGGAACTGGAAACCAGCCTTGAGATAAACGAACTACCGCTGATGGGCCCGACGGCGCAGGCCGGATACTACTTTCTGCTGCCCATCGTCGTGCTGATGTGGTGTCTGACGGTGGAACGGCTTTCCCCGTCACTCTCCGCCTATTGGGCCACGGTGCTGCTGCTTATTATCGTGATCACGCAGCGGCCGTTAAAGGGATTTTTCCGCAAAACCAAGGGGGATGAGTTCTCCTTCAAGCGCGGTTTTGATGATCTGATTGGGGGGTTGGTATCGGGTGCCAGAAATATGATCGGTATCGGTGTCGCAACTTCTGCGGCCGGTATCGTCGTCGGGACCGTCACCCTGACCGGGATCGGACTTGTCATGACCGAATTTGTCGAGTTCATCTCGGGCGGCAACCTGATGCTGATTCTTCTCTTCACGGCCATCATCAGCCTAATTTTAGGTATGGGATTACCGACAACGGCCAACTATATTGTAGTGTCCACCTTGATGGCACCGGTGATTGTCGACCTGGGCGCCCAAAACGGTCTGATCGTGCCGCTCATCGCCGTACATCTTTTTGTCTTCTATTTCGGCATCCTGGCAGATGACACGCCACCGGTGGGGCTGGCGGCCTTTGCGGCGGCGGGCATATCCGGGGGTGATCCGATCCGCACCGGTATCCAGGGCTTTACCTACGACATCCGAACCGCCATTTTGCCGTTTCTGTTCATCTTTAATACCGAGATGTTGATCATCGGGGTGGCAAACTGGTTCCATCTGTTACTTGTAATCACCGCCGCCGTTGTCGCCATGCTGACATTTGCCGCCGGTACCCAGGGGTATTTCCTGACAAAATGTCGTATTTGGGAAACGGTTGCGCTTTTGCTCGTCGCCCTTACGCTGTTTCGTCCCGGATTCTGGTGGGACAAGGTTTTCCCGCCGCTTTCCGAAGAACCGCCCGCTAAACTTGGGCAGATGGTGGAAGGTATGCAACCGGGCGGTTTAATAAGAATCATGCTGAAAGGCGAGAAAGACGATGGAAGTGAGTTCACCAAGACGGTGATGCTGCCGGTGGGTGAAAAAGGCCGCGGTGTTGAGAGACTGGCCGCCATCGGACTTGAAACACGCAATGAAGAAGGCAAAATCCTGATAGACAATGTGGTTTTTTCAAGCGCGGCCGAAAAAGCCGGCATCGATTTTGACCAGGAGATCCTGAACATTCAAGTACCGACCAAACGGCCGCCCAAACAGCTCATGTTCATTCCGGCGATAGCGTTATTGGCGCTGGTTTGGTTTGTGCAACGGGGCCGCAGTAAAAAACTTGAAGCGGCGACGTGATTACAGGGCGGGAGGAATAGATTATGTTTAAAAAAATTCTCGTACCGGTCGACATCGATTACACCGAAACAGCGGCGGCGGTTTATCACACAACCGCGGAGATGGCCAAACTGTCCGGTGCCGAAATTCAGCTGGTGAGTGTTATGCCGGGCTTTGGAATGCCGATTGTCGCCGCCTATATCTCCGATGAAGTACGCAAAGAGGCGGGAGATAATTTTAAGGCGTCTCTGGAGAAATTCATCCAAGACAACTGTGACGAACCCGTATCATTTACCGTAAGAACCGGGAAAAACTGGGAAGAAATCATAAAAGCTGCCGATAAGTGGGGAGCGGATCTGATTGTGGTCTACCACAATCGACGCCATGAGATAAACGAGGTGTTCAGCAGATCCTGTTCTCAGAGAGTCGCCGATCATGCCAACTGCTCCGTACTGCGGCTGCGGAATGTTCAGAAATAGAAGCGGTTACATCCAGTTCAAATTTGGCGGAGGAAAACATGATGACCACCAAACAGACAGGGAACAACCGTTCCATCCGGTTTTTCAGGCGCGCACCCATCATTTTCGCATTTTTACTCGCCGGATTATTCCCTTTTTCCGCTGATGCCTTCGATATTCTTTTAGGTACGGGGGAGACCGGGACATTCTCTCACTTTACGGGCCGAATGATCTGCAGGATGATTAACAGATATGCGGATGATATTGACTGCAAATCAGTCACAGCCACCGGCGACGTGCACAACCTCACAAATCTTCAGGGCGGCTCTTTGGATCTGGCGGTGGTTGATTCGCGTATGCTGCAAGACGCGATGAATAAAACCGGTTATTTCGAGTTTCTCGATATCGGCTATGAAAATCTGCGTGCGCTTTTCCCGCTTTATGACGTTCCCGTTGCGCTGGTTGCGCGCAGTGATGCGCGCATCACATCGCTGCAGGCACTGAAAGGCAAACGGATCAATATCGGCGCACCGCGATCGTTGCAGCAACTTGCATTTGATGCGATTATGAAAGCGAAAAAATGGTCGAAAGGCGATTTCAGCCTGGTCGGGGAATTATCCGCATCCCAGTCGCAGGATACGATGGCCTTTTGTCACGGCACCATCCAGGCCATGATCCACATCGGAGTGCACCCTGATTCGTCATTGCAGCAGTTGTTCAAACTTTGCAAGGCCGGCCTGGTAAACATGAACGACCGCGATATCGGAAAACTGATCAAGGATCATCCTGCTTTTGCAAAAGTCGACATCGCGGCCGATACGTACCCGTCGCAACCAAAGGGGATTACTACGTTCGGGACACGCATGATTCTG
>CAZNFS010000022.1:0-4353 GCA_964572695.1 uncultured Desulfobacteraceae bacterium | reverse complement strand
CGCCTCAGAAAACCTCGATCACCAGACGATCTACCGGATCACCGCTGCGATTGACGGTCATCGCAAATATCTGAGGGGTGCCCATCGCGCCCTGGCTGACTTTAGCGTAACGGCGAAAAAGGTCAATGTGGCCGGAATTCAATTGCATCCGGGGGCTGCCAAGTATATCTCAGAACAGACGCAATAGTTGATGACGTTGTAAAAAAGTCTGTTCTTAGGTCATTGCGAGGAGCGAAGCGACGCGGCAATCGCATGATTTCAAACATTTACAAACTACGAGATTGCTTCGCTGCGCTCGCAATGACAGCATTGGCGACTTTTTTCGGTTTCATCATAGTTGAATTCGCGGCTTTTTAATCCCAGATACCATCAACCGGGGTCGTGCAATACTGGCAGCGCCCGTTTTGCACGTCATTCCTTTTTATTAAATATCCCATCCGATCGATGAGCTTGCTGCCACACTCGAAACAGAAGGTGCTTTCTCCCTCTTGGCCCGGCACATTTCCTAAATAAACATATTTCAGACCCGCCCGGATCCCGATTTTGCGGGCCGCCTGCAAGGTCTGCACCGGAGTCGGTGCCCGGTCGATCAATTTATAGGTGGGATGAAATCGGCTGATGTGCCATGGGGTTTCGGGCCCTAATTCATCGGCGATAAACGTGGCCAGAGATTCGAGTTCGGTGGGTGCATCATTCAAACCGGGAATGATCAGAGTTGTGACTTCGACCAGGATTTGCATGCGTTTCATATGGCGCAGCGTATCAAGAACGTGTTCAAGTTTGGCCTGGCAAAGGGTTTTATAAAAATCGTCATTAAAGGCCTTTAAGTCGACATTGGCGGCATCCAGATAGGGATGGATCATTTCAAGCGCTTCGATGGTCATATAACCGTTGGTCACAAACACATTGCGGACCCCTTTGTCGTGGGCCAGCTGGGCCGTATCGTAGGCAAACTCAAAGTAGATGGTCGGCTCGGTATAGGTATAGGCGATGGTCGCACATCTTTGTTGAATCGCATCGGCAACAATTTCTTCGGGTGAGACATGCCCCCCAACGATCCTGCCACTGCGGTCGGCGGGCATCTGGGCGATATCCGCATTCTGGCAGAAACGGCACTTGAAATTACATCCTACGGTAGCAATGGAATAAGAACGGCTTCCCGGCAGCAGATGAAAAAGAGGTTTTTTTTCAATGGGGTCGACGTTCTGGGAGACGAGGCGGCCGTAAACCCGTGTTTCCAGGATGCCATTTCGGTTTTCGCGCACACCACAAATCCCGCGCTTGCCGGCCCTGATGATGCAGCGGTGGTTGCATAAATTGCAGCGGACCTTTTGATCCTCCAAAATTTCGTACAAATAAGCTTCCATTTATCCCGTTGCAGCTCCCGTCGTCTGTTTGGCGCCATGCTTCATGGCAAGGGGCCGGGTTCGGAAACGTGGAACAAGCGTTGCGACAATCCCCACATAGGCTCCGGTGGGGCTTCTTTGAACCAGAGTGGATTGTTCAATCATGTCAAGCATTTTACCGGGGGGAGACGGAAGCTGACCAACCGTACGCCAGGAAATGGGAACATCGCCCAGGATCTGGCGGATGATTTTTTTTAATTCCCAGATGCTGAAAAAACGGGCGTGGTTATAAATCGTTTCGGTGAACATCCCTTCGAACCGGCGCTGAACTCCTTTGATGGCAAATCGATTCAACACCCCGATAAAAATGCGATCTTTGGCGACACGGCAGGCTTCCTCAAGGGCCTTTTGAGGGTTATCAACAAACTCAAGCGTTGTATTCAGACAGGCGAAGTTAAACGAATTGTCATCAAAAGGGAGATCGCGGGCAAATCCGCGGTACAGATCGACCCGATTCCCCAGATTTTCCAGTGCAACATCGAGCATATAGGGGGACGGATCGAGTCCGGTGGCCTGAACGCCGATTTCAAGAAAAGGAAGAATGCTTGAGCCTGTGCCGCAGCCGATATCTATGACGGTCTCACCATGACTGGGCTGGAGCAAATCCAACATAAGTCTGTTTTCAAGTTCGAGGGCATACCGGTTTTCAGGTTTGGTGAGCGACTTGACGTAGGCTACGGTTTCATTAAAATCGAAAACATAATCCATGCAAAGTGAATTATAGAAAAAAACGGCATTTGGCAAGAGTCAATACAAACCAATGAAATCTCAAATCTCAAGCTCCAAATTACAAATAATTCTGAAATTTCAATATTCAATGACCAAAACATTCATAAAGGTTGGATCGCTTCGCTTAGCAAACCGGGGTCTACCGGTCAGAATTCCATTGGGCACAACTTTAATCGGATTAATTGTTTGTAATTTTGAATTTGGGTGATTGGGATTTGTTTGTTATTTGAGATTTGTTTTTTGGAATTTGCGTGATGACAAGGAGGTAATCCGTCCGTAAAAAAGTCCGCCCGGTCGGGTTATTGAGAACGGGAAGGCAGTTCCCGGACTGACAGGACGTTTTTGACGTTAATTGCAACCACACTCCGATCCGGATAATAACCACCCGGGATATTGACACAGGGGTAGATAAGCGATTTTTTGCCCAGGAGCGTCCCGGGGCTGGCGACCGAGTTACAGCCTGTCTCGGTTTGGTCTCCCAGAATGGCGCCGAGTTTCCGCAAACCGGTTTTGTAAACTTTTCCCCCGGCCCGGAGTATCATCTCAGCTTTGATTATTTTAAAATTGGCAAGTTTAGTCCCGGCACCTAAGTTGACATCGTTTCCCAGAATGCTATCGCCCAGATACGCAAAGTGACCGGCTTTGGCACCATTCAGCATAATAGTTGTTTTGGCTTCCGTGCTATGCCCGACGATACACCGGTTACCGATGAGGCAATCTCCACGGATATAGGCACCCTGCCTGACTTCGGTCATATTGCCGATGATCGTAGGGCCTTTGATAAGCGCTCCCGGTTCAACGATACACCCTTTGCCGATGGAAATGAGGGGATCGAAGAAAGTTGCGCCGGCATATAGAATCGAGGCTCCGGCCAACTCCTGCCCGTCTTTAATAACGCTGAAAGTCCCTTTGGTAGCGTCGCCGGGTAAAATTTCAAAACCCTTCTCAATCAGCTCTCCTTCCCAGAGGATGGAGGTTTGGGACAACATATTTCCATTTCGAAAAGGAAGATTCGGGGTGAGGTGCGCGTTAAGGTAGGATTTTATTTGAACCAGCGATTCCCACACCAATTCGACAGCGCTGAAAATTTCCCTGTGGTCGAAATCACTCAAATCGAAAAAATCATCCGGTCGCAGCATGAGGTTGCTCCTATATTATCATTTGACTAGTTTGAGCATCGCTTTGAACGCTTTGGTGCCGGCTTTTTCTAAAATCTGGTAGATGACGGTTTCGGTGGAAGTGATAACGGCCCCGGCTTGCTGCATCAGGCTGAGCCCCACTTGCCAATTTTCACTGGTCCTTGAATCGACCGCATCTTGGGGCACATGAATCGTGTAGCCCTTATTAACCAGGGAGACACAGGTTTGAAATACACAGATGTGAGATTCAGCCCCTGCAATAATGATATTTTGAAGATCTATTGAATCCAATTGCGCATTAAAGGTGTCTACCTCACAGCAATTGAAATGGAGTTTTTCAATGGGCGCATAAATCGGCAAAGAGTCCTTTAGCTCAGGCAAGGTAGGGCCAAGCTGTTTCGGGTATTGTTCGGTAACAATGACCGGGAGGTCGAATAATTGCGCCAACAGCAGGAGTTTGTTGATGTTTTCGGCTGTTCTTTGGCGCTGTCCCATGACCTGCATCAGCTTTTCCTGCGCATCGATGAGTAGCAGAGCGGTGTTGCGGCGTTTTAATAATTTCATAATGCATGGAATATATTGAAAGATCATCGGTTGTGTCAAGTGGATAAACCCCAACGTTCCACAATATCTACGGGACCACCTGCTGTAATCACGGAATAGGCCCCAGGTTCCTGAATAAAATTCCCTCAATATAAATCATTTTCCGTAGCATTTATATAGATAATAAGGAGGTCATATTGATTGTAACAAGCATATATCGCAACTATTTAAAATAACAGTTAAATCAACGTAAAAGGCAGATATCTATATTTTCATGATGTGCGATTTTAGGTGGAAAATTGACCTTTTCAGGTCGCTTGAAAAAGTGAGGTTGTGAAACGCATATCTTGATTATAGATTTTGGTTTTGAGATGGGAATGAAGGCAAAAATCGTAACAACGTTTTGCTGTTTAGCCTGGTATTAGTCTCCACAAGATGTTAATGTGTGCTATCAGGAACAGTTTGGCACTGTTCAACTCACTGCGGAATGTGTCAATGAAAATGAGACACGCTCGCTAATAAATTAGACTCTAATT
>CAZNFS010000021.1:0-29007 GCA_964572695.1 uncultured Desulfobacteraceae bacterium | reverse complement strand
TTGGGAGGCTAATTACTCGTTTGGCTGATTATCTTTTAATGTTTGCTCGAAATCTTCAAAAAATGCGTTGCGTTTTTTCCAATCGGGGCCGAATCGTTTATTAAAAAAGGAGCCGAGGCGATCAAATAGTTTTTCCCAGACGGGTTTACCTTTCCCCAGCACAACATCCTCAACAAAAACATCCAGTTCAGACATTTTTTCTTTGGGCAGAAAACTAACCGCGCCCAGCCGAATCGACTTTTCCAGCGCTTCGGGCGTCAACGCATAGGCGGTCAACATAACCGTCGGAAATCCTCTTTTGACGGACATCTTTAGCAATTCAAAACCATTAACACCCATGATATCGAGAATAACGAAATCATAGGTATAATTCATCAGATATTGGCGAGCGGTTTCATAATTGTCCGCTTTGTACACAAGGCACATGTCAAGTACTTCTTCGACAGTATCAAGAACATCCGGTTCATCATCGACGACTAACACCACCTTATCGCTCAAAAGATTTTCAGTACTCATGTGCATTCTCCTTTTAAGAAGGTCAAAACGTAAGTTTCAAAAACCGTAGAAACAACACACAGAACTCGTATATAGAAGAAAGGGGGTAGATAATCAATAGTTTTTAATACCAATAACTTCGAACCCGCAAAACCCATCGATTTGGAGTTGATGCTGGATTGATCGACACACACGCACCGTGATTTAGGGGAGGCCGGGGGGATGGGACGACTGATCGTCTTGGTCAATTTTGAGTTTGAAAGCGCATTCCGGTTTCAGGCAGGCTATAAAAGTGCCTTCTTTTTTATTTGATTTTTGGATCACGAAATCAGCCCCGCACTCGGGACATTTGCGGGCGACGGGTTTATCCCAGGTGGCAAACTCGCATTTCGGATAACGGTTGCAGCCATAAAATATTTTTCCCCGTTTAGACGTTTTTTGGACAATCTCACCGTCACATCCTGCTTTGGGGCAGTGGATGTCAGTTTTGAGGTTGGCGTTATTCGTTTCCAAAGAGATGGTGTTTTTGCAAGCCGGGAAACCGCTACAGGAAAGAAACTTTCCATACTTTCCTTGCCGGATGATCATCTGCCGGTTGCATTTTTCACATATCTGATCAGAAGATTCTTTAAGGGCTGGCTCAACTGTTTGAATTTTGCCCTTTTCATCGCGAACATAATTGCGGGAATATTTGCATTCCGGGTATCCGCTACAGGCCAGAAAATGGCCGTTTTTACCGACTTTAATATGAAGCTTGTGGTTACATTCGGGACATATCATATCGGTTGGAGAACCGACTCCCTTTAAACTCAACATATGTTTGGCGGCTGTATCCAGATCTCGGTCAAAGGGTTGATAAAAACGGGTTAAGATGTCCAACGCATCCGCTTCGGCTGTTTCGATACGATCAAGATTATTTTCCATGGTGGCCGTGAAAGATACGTCAAAGATGTTGGGAAAGTTCTCCACTAAAAGATCGTTGACAAGGAATCCCAGTTCACTGGGTTTGAAGTGTCCTTTTAGGAGGTCTACATAGCCCTTTCCCCGGATGGTTGACAGGATCGCGGCATAAGTGCTGGGTCGACCAATCCCGTTTTCTTCAAGTTCCCTGATAAGGGAGGCCTCCGAAAATCTGGGCGGCGGTATGGTGAAATGCTGCTTGGGATCCAATTCTCGGAGTGCCAGCTCTTGATCCTGTGAAAGCTTGGGAAGCTCATCTTTTTTCTTGTTGGATTTGAGCTCATCATCGCTCGATGGGTAGAGTGCCGTGAAACCCGGAAATCGAATGGTTGAGCCGTTGGCAGTCAGCAAAAACTCCCCGGCCTTAATGGTAACTGCCGTTCGATCAATCAACGCCTGTTTCATCTGTGAAGCCATAAACCGCTGCCACACGAGGCGATATAAAGAGAGTTGATTTTGAGAAAGAAATGCCGCGACCTTTTCCGGTGTGTTAAAAACAGAGGTTGGCCGGATGGCCTCGTGCGCATCCTGCACTTTTTTGCGATTCTTAAAAAAGCGTGGTTTATCGAGCGCATAATCGGGTCCGAAACGATCCCCGATAAGAACCCTGGCATCCTCAGCCGCCTCTTTGGCAATACGGGTTGAATCGGTGCGCATATAGGTAATGAGACCCACGGGTTCTCCCGGACCCAGATCGATGCCTTCGTAAAGCTGCTGGGCCACAGTCATGGTTTTTTTAGCCGAAAATCTAAGTTTCCGGATCGCTTCCTGTTGCAGCTTGCTGGTGGTAAAAGGTGGCAGCGGATTGCGTTTGACAAGTTTTTTTTGGATTTTTTCAATAATGAATTTTTGGCCGGAAAGCGCATTGGTAAATGCCGTGGCCGTTGCCTGGTCAGGAATCTCAATCTTCTGGCCGTCTTTTTTGATGAGAGTGGCTGTGAATGACGGTGGTATTTCTCCTTCAAGTTCAGCCGTAATGGTCCAATATTCCACGGAAGTAAAGGCTTGAATCGCACGTTCGCGTTCACATATGATCCGTACGGCGACCGATTGTACCCGTCCGGCACTCAATCCGTTTTTGACTTTGCGCCATAAAAGCGGTGAGATCTTATAACCCACCAGCCGGTCGAGTATGCGGCGCGTTTGTTGGGCCTCGTACTTGGGCTTATTTAGGTTTTCAGGTGTTTTGATGGCAGCCTGGATGGCATTTCGGGTCAGCTCGTGAAAAAGGACACGGTGGAATTGACGTCCCTTCTGCTTTAAAATTTCGGTCGTATGCCAGGCAATCGCTTCGCCTTCCCGATCGGGGTCGGGTGCCAGGTAGATATCAGTTGCATCCGCGGCCGATTTTTTTAAGGATCTGACAACCTTCTGTTTGCCCGGGATGGTTTTATATTTGGGTCTAAACCCTTTTTCGATATCGATTCCCATTTCCTTTTGAGGCAGATCTTTTAGATGACCCACCGTGGCGGCCACATTGAATTTGTCGCCCAGGTATCTTTTTATGGTTCTTACTTTTGTAGGTGATTCGACAACAATGAGCGGTTTAGTCAATTTTTTCCCTCGCAAATCGAAAAAAGTTTTCCCGGGAGCTGTTGCACAAATCCTTTCAATTCCAACCCCAGCAGGATGCTTGAAAGTTTGCCCGGGTTAAGTGCGGTTTTGCGCATCAGGGCGTCAATATGTATCGGGTAAGGTTCAAGCGCTTTAAAAACGACTAATTCTTCAGGCGACAGGGGTGGTTTGTTTTCTGCAGCGACTGAAGGAGGCCTGGGTGCTGCAGCACGAATGTCATGGGGAAGTTCATCGACAACGTCCTGGGCGTGTTCCACAAGTTTGGCACCCTGTTTTAAAAGTTGATGGGTGCCAACACTCTTAAAGGATTGAATACTCCCCGGGATGGCAAATACTTCCCTGTTTTGTTCGGCCGCCAACCGGGCCGTAATCAGAGAGCCGCTTTTTTTGGTTGCCTCCACAATGACGGTTCCTAAAGAAATTCCACTGATAATCCGGTTACGAATAGGAAAATTGTGACCATCCGGCTCCGTGTAAAGTGAAAATTCCGAGATTACAGCGCCGTGTTCCGCGATGCGGTGAAACAGGCGCTGATTTTCACGGGGATATATCTGCTCAAGACCGCTGCCTAATACTGCCACGGTTTGTCCCTGGGCATTTAAAGCCCCGGTGTGCGCGGCAGTGTCGATTCCCCGTGCCATTCCGCTAACGATGATGAAACCAAGTGAAACCAGATCCTGGCATAATTTTTTGGTCGTCGAAACGCCATAGTGGGTGGCGATTCGAGATCCCACGACGGCGATATTTTTAATTGTACCGGGTAGTGTTCCGTACACATAAAGAAAGGGGGGCGGATCAGGAATTCTTTGCAATAGCGGCGGGTATTGCGGATCCGACATGGTCACAATTCGGTAGTTTTTTTGGGACACAAGTTCGAGTTCTTTTTCAATTTTGTCCGGAATCACATGCGTCTTAATCCGCTGCGCCAGGCGCAATGTCATACCCTCAACTTTCGAAAGTGCATCGTGCGAAGCTCCAAAGACATGTTCGGGAGATTGAAAGCGATGGATGAGTCGTTTGAATAAGTGGTTTCCGATTCCGGAAACACTCTTAAGGGCAAACCAGGCGTGGATGTCGTCCATAAAATTTTTCAGCGTTTCCGTTTTCCTTTTTTTACCTGTAAGGCAAGGATGATGGGACTGGCAACATACACGGAAGAGTATGTGCCGATCAAAACGCCAACAATCATCGCGAAGGCAAAATCATGGATAATGCCGCCCCCCAAAAAAAAGAGAGTGACGACAACGGCCAGGGTGGTCACCGACGTGAGGATTGTACGTCCAAGGGTTTCATTAACGCTCCGGTTGATGATAAATTCGAGGGGATTTTTTTGATATTTACGCAGGTTTTCCCGAATTCGATCAAACACGATAATCGTATCGTTTAAGGAATAACCGATAATGGTTAGCAGGGCCGCGATAATGGGCAAGGTAAATTCCTTGTCAAAAATTGAGAAAATACCCACGGTGATAATAACATCGTGGATAAGCGCCACGATGGCTCCCATGGCAAAGCGCAGCTCCAAAAGCCAAAAAAGGACGATGGTTATGACCAGCGCCGCTACCATCAGAAGGGGTATACTGACGTTAAACAGAGAAAGGATGTAAACAGCACCCATCAGGGCGGCAGCCATTACGCCGCTTAAGATCCACTTCAGTTCGAAACGGCCGGAGATGTAAATGGTGATGAAAAGCAAGGCGTAAAACATGGCAAACAACGCTTTTTCGCGAAGATCCTGGCCGACCTGGGGGCCCACCATCTCAACCCGACGGATTTCGGTCTTTGCGCCGCTTGCGGCCTGCAACGCATTTTCAAGTTTTTGGGTTAATTTTTGGGCCGTCGTGATCGATTTGTCCGTGCGGATCAGAAATTCATTGTCTGTTTGGTCACCGAACTGTTGTACCGACGGTTTTCCGAGATCGATTTGTTTGAGGCCCAGCTTTATATCGTCGATTTGAACCGGCTGTTCAAATTTTACCTGAATCAGGGTTCCGCCGTTAAAATCTATTCCAAGCCTGGGGCCTTGGTGAATCAATAAAGAAACAATGCTGACCAGGATCATGATCGCCGAAAGGGAGAAGGCGATCTTGCGTTTACCGATAAAATCAATATTAATACCAGTTTTGATAAACTGCATTGAAAAAAGTCCTTTCGTACAGGGTAATTCTATAATGTTTTACGTCAAGCGGCATGGCACCTTCGCTGAAGATTCTTTGATTCGAATGTTGTCACGTGACGCGTCATATACTCAGCTTTTTCATTTTGCGGTTAATCAGCAAATAATCGAATATGGAACGGGTTACGATCAGGGCCGTAAACAAGCTTGAAATCACCCCCAGGCTTAGGGTCACCGCAAATCCCTTAATGGGTCCCGTTCCGAACTGAAACAGAACCAGAGCCGCGATAAGGGTCGTGACATTGGCGTCCAATATGGTCAGAGTGGCCCGGCTATACCCGGCATCCAGGGCCGCATGCGGGGTTTTTCCGAGCTGCATTTCTTCACGGATACGTTCAAATATTAAAACATTGGCGTCGACCGCCATGCCAAGGGTTAAAATGATTCCGGCGATTCCCGGAAGGGTCAGAGTGGCCTGAAAGCCGGCCAGACCTCCTGCAATCAGGATAATGTTAAGAATTAGCGCAAAATCGGCGATGAGGCCTGATCCTTTATAATAGATAATCATAAACAGGATTACGGCAATTCCGCCGACACACATGGAAATAAGCCCTTTATTAATAGAATCGGAGCCGAGCGATGGTCCTACGGTTCTTTCTTCGATAAAACGAACCGGGGCCGGGAGGGCGCCGGCCCGTAAAACAATGGCCAGGTCGCGAGCTTCTTCGGAGCTGAAATTTCCCGTGATGCGAGCCTGACCCCCGCTGATTTTTTCCTGTATAACCGGCGCCGAGTAGACCGTTTTATCCAAAATAATGGCCAGCCGTTTTTTTACATTCTCTTCCGTAATGCGTTCAAAAATCCGAGCCCCTTTTTTGTCAAAATTCAGCGAGACATAGGGTTCACTGTATTGAGAGTCTATCTGAACCCTGGCATCCGTCAAATAGGCGCCCGTCAAAAGGGAACGTTTTTTTATCAAAAAAGGCTTTTTGAGGCTGCGTTTGGAATCGGCATCTTCCTCGATCTGGTAAAGGATTTCAGTCCCCGGAGGTACATTACCCTTCAGCGCACTTTGAAGATCCGCAGTTTCGTCAAGCAGTTTAAACTCCAAAAGAGCTGTTTTTCCGATCAGCTCTTTGGCTCTTTCGGTATCCTTGATGCCCGGGAGCTGGATGAGGATTCGATTTTCACCCTGGCGGCGGATGTCAGGCTCGCTGACACCGAACTGATCAATCCGATTGCGGATTGTCTCCAGGGCCTGGTCGGCGGCCATGCGCTTGATGCGGTCGGTTTCTTTATCAGGGAGATTCATGATAACTTTGTAGACACCGCCTTCCATCGATTGGGAGACAATGCGCAAGTCTTTGAATTCTTTATCAAGTAATTTCTTGAAGTTATCGATGCTTTCGGTGCCTTTGATTTCGAGCCATATTTTGGTTCCTTCGACTCGATCGATTCCCGCAAGCCGTACGCGGTTCTTCCTCAGCGTGCGGCGGACTTCATGCGTTAAGCGCTCGATCGTGTTCTCAACGGCTTTAACCGTGTCGACTTCCAGAATAAGGTGCATACCGCCCATTAAGTCCAGTCCCAGGTTGATTTTTTTATGGGGCCATAAGGTTGGCGTCAGGGTTGGGAGGATATGGATGATGGCAGCCAGAATGACGGCTGCGATAATAACAAGTCTCCATGAAAAGTTTTTCAATGCTTTCATCCTTTCCGCTAGCGAAAAGCCCCAATCTGGGCTAAATGGTCATTTTTCAGAGGCCTGGAAATGAAACGGGACGATTCCAGTAAATTAACATTTAGCACTGGGGCTTATGGAATTTTCAAAAGGTTGAACTCTATTTTTTTTTGGTTTTGGGGCTGGATTTGCTCTCTTTTGCCGCCGGTGGCGGTGGCGCTGCCGCTGCCGAAAGTATAGAAGACACATTGCCCCGGTTCATTTTAACCCGTACCTTGTCGGCGATTTCAACGGTAAGTGTCGTTTCGCTTACGCCGGTGATGCGGCCGTGAATCCCTCCACCGGTGATAATACGGTCGCCTTTTTTAAGGTGATTCAGCATCTCACGGTGATCTTTAGTCTTTTTTTGCTGGGGTCGGATGAGCAGGAAATAAAAAATGACAAACATGATGATAATCGGCACAAACGCCGAAAATCCACCGCCACCTTGGCCTGCCGCACCGCCGCCCTGGCCCAATGCATATGCGATATTAAACAAAATTAATCCTCCTTAGTGTGTATTTCGTTTTAAACTCCGGTGGTGTCCCTGAAAATCCCCGTCATCTTGGGACACAGGGGTCGAAATTTAGGGTTATTTAAATACGCGATCGAAAATGGCGCTGATATACTTTAAATGATAGCTTACGTCAAACAGTTCTTCAATTTTTTCATAACTCAAATGCCGGGCGATCTTTTTATCTTTTTGAATCAACGTTTTAAAATTCTTTCTGTTCTTCCAGGCCCGCATGGCGGGTGCCTGGACCATTTTATAGGCTTCTTCGCGGGTGACACCGCTTTCAACCAGAGCCAGCAGTATCTGCTGTGAAAAAATGAGGCCTTTGGACTGGTTGAGATTTTTCATCATCTGGTCCGGATATACGATAAGATTTTCAATGAGATGGGTCAAGCGGTTTAGCATATAGTCCATTAGAATCGTACTGTCAGGGGCGATTATTCTTTCAACGGAGGAGTGGCTGATGTCACGTTCATGCCACAAAGGGATATTTTCCAGTGATGCCATAGCATTTGATCGAACGATGCGCGCCAAACCGCTCATGTTTTCAGACCCGATCGGGTTCCGTTTATGGGGCATGGCCGAGGACCCTTTTTGACCTTCGGAAAAATACTCTTCCGCCTCTAAAACTTCCGTTCTTTGCAAATGTCTGATTTCAACTGCAATTTTTTCGATTGTGCCGGCCATGATGGCAAGGGCGGTAAAGTATTCCGCAAACCGGTCTCTTTGCAGGATTTGGGTCGACGCCGGGGCCGGCTTCAAGCGGAGCTTTTTACAGACAAACGCCTCGACCCGGGGTGAAATGTTGGCAAAAGTGCCCACGGCTCCGGAGATCTTTCCAAAACTGATACCCCGCTGGGCCTGTTTGAAGCGTTCCCGATTACGGCGCATTTCGTCATACCATACAGCGATTTTCAGACCGAAGGTAATCGGTTCGGCATGGATTCCATGGGATCTTCCGATCATGAGGGTGTCTTTGTGCTCCATGGCTTTGTGCTTTAAGGCCTTTAAAAGGGCATCACAATCTTTGATGATAATTTGTCCCGCCTGTTTGAGGAGACAGGCCATGCTGGTATCCAAAATGTCAGACGAAGTGAGTCCCATATGGACATATCTTGAATCGGGGCCGATATATTCGGCCACATTTGTCAGGAAAGCAATAATGTCATGCCTGGTTTCCAATTCAATTTCTTCAATTCGTTTAACCGTAAAGGCGGCCTTTTTTTTAATATTCGCCAGGGCATCCGGGGGGATCTTGCCCAATTCAGCCATGGCTTCACAGGCAGCCAGCTCAACTTTCAGCCATGTTTTGTATTTGTTTTCATCATTCCAGATATCGCCCATTGTTTTTCTGGTATAACGCTTGATCATTCGACAATTCTCCCAGATTATTGAGTTACAAATAGTTGTTTAAGAAAAGAGTGACGATAGACGAATCCCCGGGTTTTAATTTTCGGTAGGTATCCAGATGACTTCACCGTCAAATTGAATATGATCGATATTGTTAAAATCAATCTGATCCAGAAGCTCAAGCACACGTGCCATATTGTAGATGACAATCTTTTCCAGTGGTTGAATTAAGTTTAGGTCAGTCGTGAGCCGGCGTTCCCTCAAATTATAAATATAGACCAGGTTTTCGGAGAATTTCAGCAATTTCCCGATCCCGGTACTGCTTCCGTTGGAAATGGGCTCATCCGCATTGATAGAGACGGGCAGATCTCGGCGCGCAAAATAATCTCTTAAGATCTGGAAATGCAAATTCCATATATTTTCTCCCGCCCGAACCACATGAATCCCAAACACTTTTTGACCTAAGATTGTCGCAGGCCTCGAATTAATCTGTTTTTCATGAATTTTTGTTTTAATATCACTCTCCAAGAGAGCCGGATCCGCCTTCGGCGTTATGGCCTTTTTATCCAAGGAGGCTTCTTTTGGGAGGGCTTTGGAGGTGTCCGGTTGAACCCGTTTCGGAACAGTTGTGGCAACATCTTTGGGAATTATTACTCTTTTATCCGGAGAGGCTTCCGTCTGCAGGACCTTAGAGCTGTCGGGTTGAATCTGTTTTGGAATAGCCGCCCGAACGTCTTTGGGGATATCTTTTTCGATAATATCCCCTTCTTTGAGATGAATTTTATCCAGTATTTCCTGCATCGGGACAGTGATATCTCCCACCTTAAGCGATTCCTCAGATTTTACAATTAAGTCAACGCCTTTATCGATACCAAAGGCCTCCTTGCGCTGATCGATGAGGGCCTTTAAGTGTTGATCCTGATCCAACTTGTTGTAATCGATTACAGGTGGATGTTTTACACGGATGCGAATCTTTTTGGGCTCTTCCCGCGGAGGAGACCCTGTGTCGTCTTCAGGCGCTGCTAAAGCTTGAGGTTTTGACCCTTGGGCGCTGAAGATTTCCTTGGGGGTGATCTTTAATCGTTTAGGCGGTTTGGCCGGCAGCAGGAGGGGAGGTTTAGTTTCTGTTTTTAGGGCCGCGGCCGGCAATTCAACAGATGGTTCTTGATGTGCCGCTTTCTCGGTTTCTTCTACGGCTTCAGATTTTTTTAAGGATTCGGGCAAAGACTCCGGCGCCGATCTTTGAACCGGCGCCTTCTCAATCGGCTGTATTGGCGCGACTTTTTTTTCGGGTACGGGTGGGGCTTCTTTTTGTTTTTTTGATATAACTTTTTTTAAGGCTGCCGGTGGCGTTTTTTTTGCAACCGCTTGCTTATTATCAGTTTCGGTCGTTTGGGGGGATTCAGGAGGCGTTGTGATGTCTGGTGCCGGTGTCACCCAAAACCAGACTGCGGCTGCAGCTGCCGTGATGATGACAAGCGGAAAGAGCACCGTTTTGATAAATGCTCTTTGTCTATCCCTTTCCTTTTTAGGCATGATGACCACCTGGCCGTGCAATCAGATTGGCGAGGGCATTTATTTTTTTGTGACCGTTTAGGCCGCTTACTTCTCGCATACAATCTTGCTTTCCCCGGGTATCAGGGTGCTTTCGCTATCGATAGTGATTGAAAGATCACGCCTCTGTTCGAGATCTAAAATTTCGCGACGCTTTTTGTTTAGTAAATAATCGGCGATTTTAGGCGGGACAATACCTTTGACCGTGTTCATGTTGGCCTTTAATGTTTCGAGGCGCAGTTTGCGGAGAAAACCAAGCGCAAGCGATTCGGTTGATAAAATCTGGCCTTTACCCTGGCACTGGGGGCAGCTTTGAAAGCTTCCGAATTCAATCGAAGGCCTGATTCGTTGTCTTGACATTTCCATCAGACCGAACCGTGATATTGTCCCGACTCGGGTTCGAGCCTTGTCTTCCTTGACATGGTTTTTCATGGCTTTGAGAATCTCGGTTCTGTGGTTGGGGTCTTTCATATCGATAAAATCGACGATGATAAGCCCCCCCAAATCTCTGAGCCTCAATTGCCGCGCAGTTTCTTCGGCGGCTTCAAGGTTGGTCATAAATGCAGTTTGCTCGAACGATTTTTCCTGGGTCGATTTGCCGGAGTTTACATCGATCGACACCAACGCTTCAGTCGGTTCGATAACTATCGATCCGCCTGATTTCAAACTCACGCGGGTCTCATAAATGGAGGCAATCTGATGTTCTAACTGATGTTTGGAGAAAATCGGTTTATCGCCCTGATAATAATGTGTGAGTTTGGTATGCCTGGGAGAGATCAATCGCACGAAATCTTTAACTTCTTTAAAAACCGTTTCGTCATCAACGAGAATGCCCGTAACATCGAGGGTGAAGTAATCTCTAAGGGATCTCAAAACCAGATTCTGCTCTTTGTACAGCAGTGACGGTGCTTTTTCCTTGATCCCCTCTTTATTAATGTTTTTCCACAATCTTGAAAGATAGTGTATATCTTTGGTGATGCGTGCTTTTGAGCATTTGGCTCCCGCAGTTCGAACAATGAGTCCAAATCCATCGGGAAGTTTCAGCTGGCTGACAATCTTTTTAAGCCGTGTGCGTTCATTTTCATCTTCGATTTTTCGGGAAACGCCCAAATTGGTACTTCCGGGCATCAGAACCGTGTGTCGGCCGGGCAGAGATATATAGGTGGTGAGAAGGGACCCCTTTTTTAATATCGGGTCTTTGACGACCTGTACCAGGATTTCCTGCCCCCGTTTCAGGATGTTGGGCAAGGAGCGACTTCCCGATCGGGTATCCTGAAAGTAATCCGGGTGGATGTCGTTTCGGGGCAGGAAGCCATGGCGTTCGGCTCCATAATCAATAAACACGGCCTGCAGGCTCGGTTCAGTGCGTGTAATAATCCCTTTGTAAATATTCCCGTGGGTAATTTCTCTGGCGGCACTCTCAATATGAAATTCCTCAAGCCGGTTGTTTTTCACTTTGGCGATTCGACATTCTTCAGGATCGACCGCATTGATCAAAATTTTAATACTCATAGGGTCATAAACATATTTTCAAGATATTGAATTTTCAAATTATTTCCTGTGTATCCGCGCCGGGAGATTTGACACGGTTGGGATATATTTTTGAATAAGCAATTGTACCAAACAAGTCAAACGATTTCTCCGAACCATCAGGCCATAACCCGCGAGAGACGTATGGCGCCGACCGTAATTGACAGACAGCCTTGCTATTGCTATCATTTTATGGCATGAGGAGAAAAAAATGGAACCGATCTCTGATGCAACCTTTGAACCGACAACAGTGTCGAGGCGCATATTTAAAAAATCGGATTACAGTTAGGGGATAAAGTGCGGTATGGGTGAAAAATACGATCCAAAAAAGATGGAATCAAAGTGGCAAGCTGTTTGGGAATCATCAAAACTGTTTAAAGTCGAGGAGGACCTTGCGCGAGAAAAATATTATCTCTTAGAAATGTTTCCATATCCATCCGGAAATATTCACATGGGGCATGTTCGTAATTATACGATTGGGGACGTTGTGGCTCGTTACAAACGGATGGCCGGCTATAATGTCCTTCATCCCATGGGGTGGGATGCCTTCGGCATGCCTGCTGAAAATGCGGCCATTGATAATAACAGCCATCCGGCTGTTTGGACATATCAAAATATCGAAGCCATGCGGGTACAGCTTAAAAAATTGGGTTTTTCCTATGACTGGGAACGTGAATTAGCCACCTGCCAGCCTGAATATTATCGATGGGAACAGTGGCTCTTTCTGAAAATGCTCGAAAACGGAATGGCCTACCGCAAGGAGTCATTCGTAAACTGGTGTGAGAGTTGTCAAACGGTTTTGGCTAACGAGCAGGTGGAGGCCGGCATGTGCTGGCGATGCACAAAACCGGTTCGCCAGAAGAAACTGTGGCAATGGTTTTTTAAAATCACCGATTTTGCCGAAGACCTATTACTGCATTGTGACAAGCTTCCCGGGTGGCCGGATAAGGTGATTACGATGCAGAGAAACTGGATCGGCAAAAGCCTCGGGGCCGAGATTCATTTTCAGATTATTGATTCGGATCAAACCATACCGGTTTTTACTACCCGTCACGACACGGTTTTTGGGGCAACATCCATGTGTTTAGCTCCCGAACATCCTTTGGTGCTTGAGCTGTCCCATGGGACTGAGCAGGAAAATGCGGTTCTGGAATTTGTAGAGCGCATGGCCTTACAGGATCGATCCCTAAAAGCACTGGAATCGTATGAAAAGGTTGGCGTATTTATCGGTGCCTGGTGTCAAAATCCACTTAGCGGGCAACGTATTCCCGTATATACTGCTAATTTTGCCCTTATGGAGTACGGGACAGGGGCCGTCATGGGTGTCCCGGCGCATGATCAGCGTGACTTTGATTTTGCCAAAAAGTACGGCCTTGAAATTATACCGGTGGTTAATCCGAACGCTGAGGAACTGTTGGCCTCTGAAATGCATGCAGCCTACGTGGGTGAAGGGGTGATGATAAATTCCGGTGCCTTTAACGGGATGAATAATATTGAGGCCATGGAGGCCATAGCGCAATTTCTGGAGGATAACAATCTGGGGAAAAAGACGGTCAGTTTCCGATTGAGAGACTGGGGAATTTCGCGCCAAAGATATTGGGGCGCACCCATACCGATAGTGCATTGCGATAAATGCGGCAGCGTGCCTGTGCCCGAATCGGAACTGCCCATCTTGCTGCCTGAAAATGTCGATATGCTGGAGGGAGGGAAATCACCTCTGGCCGGGCTGGATTATTTCCGCAAAACCACCTGCCCGCGTTGCGGTGATCCGGAGGCAATGCGTGAAACCGATACGATGGACACCTTTGTCGAGTCTTCCTGGTATTTCGAACGCTACTGCAGCCCCCGATACGATAAAGGTCTTTTTGATAAAGCAGCCGTGGATTACTGGATGCCGGTTGACCAATACATCGGTGGGGTGGAACACGCGATTTTGCATCTTCTGTATTCTCGATACTATACCCGTGTCCTGCATAAGCTGGGTCTGGTCCAATACAAGGAACCGTTCACACGCCTGCTGACGCAGGGGATGGTCTGCAAGGAAACGACGGCATGCCCGGAGCACGGTTTTTTGTATCCGGAGCAGATCGAGGAGAGTGATTCCCAAAGCCATTGCAAAATGTGCGGCCGTGAAGCGATCATCGGGCGAGTCGAGAAAATGTCTAAATCGAAAAAAAACGTGGTGGATCCCAAGACACTGCTTAAAAAGTATGGGGCTGATGTGGCGCGTCTTTTTTGCCTTTTTGCAGCTCCGCCGGAAAGAGATTTGGAGTGGAGCGAACAAGGGGTGGAGGGAAGTTATCGGTTTTTAAACCGTGTTTGGCGTCTTTTCGGAAAACAACTGCCATCGATTCAGGATATACCTGCCTATAACGGGCCGGTTGATCAACTGGCAGGAGCCCCGAGAGATTTGTATAAAAAAATACATCAGGTCATCCATAAAGTGACTAATGATATCGAGGAGCGATTTCATTTTAACACCGCAATCAGTGCGGTCATGGAATTGGTAAACATGATCTATAGGATGAATGATGATGCCGAGATCGATCAAGAGGATCCTCAAACGTCAGGTGTATTGCGTTTTGCCGTGGAATCAATCCTGCTTTTGCTATCTCCCATGGTGCCCCATTTTGCGGAAGAGCTTTGGGATGCGCTCGGGAAGGACTCGAGTATTCTCTTGGCGTCCTGGCCCTCTTACAGAGAAGATGCCCTTGTCAAGGATGATTTCCTAATCGTCGTGCAGGTAAACGGAAAACTGCGCAGCCGATTCAGCGTTAACCCGGATGTAGACGATGAAAAGATAAAAGAGATGGCCCTGACCGATGAGCGTGTGCACAAATTCATCAGCGGTAAACCGGTCAGGAAAGTTATTGTGGTAAAAAACAAACTGGTCAATATTGTGGTTTAAAGACGATGATTTTACGATGCGAACTGCTGCTGGCGGGTCATAAAAACCTTGCCCGAAGTTTTATCGGCCTGGTTATTTTCCTGAATGGAATGGTTTGGATGAGCTGTGGATACCGTTTTGCAGGGGGTGGTAAATTTCCCGGAAACGTGCAGAATCTTTTTGTTGATATTCTCGAAAATCGAACTTCAGAAACAGGTATTGAGAACACTTTCACCAATGACCTGATCTATGAAATAACCCGGCGCAAAAAAGTTGCCCTGACCACCAGGGACCGAGCCGATGCCGTCTTTTCCGGTACAATTAAGACGCTCACGATCGATACCATCTCCCGCCGCGGCACGCTGACATCCCTTGAAAGGCGGGTGACGGTAACCGTTGGTCTACAGTTAACCAAGCTTGACGGCGAAACCATATGGTCAGCCCGGAATGTTTCCGAAAACGAGGAATATAGTGTAACCTCCGACAAATTGGCGACCGAGCAAAATCGAAGAAATGCGATTTTGGAACTTTCCAAAAGATTGGCGGAAAATGTCTATCGTCGTCTAACGGAAGATTTTTAAAGGTTTGATGGCGTCGTAAAAAGTCGCCAATTCAAAAAAAAGATGGCTAAGCAAAAAGGTCCATATACAAGGCGTAGCGTTTTTTCAGGAACGAGGCTATACATGTAGTATGCCGAGTTTCTGAATATATGCTACAACGCAGTAGATGGGACTTTTTACGACGCCATCAGGTTTGGTTTAATAAAAATCGGGATTATGCGTGGAGGCCGTTAACGAGCTTTGAGAGGCGGGAAATCTTACGGGCAGCGGTTTTCTTATGAATCCCCCCTTTTTGGGCCGCCTTGTCAATGACGGATTGGGCGGCATTCAACTGTTTCAATCCCTCGTCGCCCGATGCTTCACTTGCCGCCAGCCTTACTTCTTTAACCATATTTTTGATCCGGGTTCTATTGGTCCGATTTCGCAGACGGCGAATCTGATTCTGGCGGGCGCGTTTCAATGCTGATTTATGATTAGCCAAATTTCGTTACTCCTTTCACAGTGTTAACAAAAAGATGTATTTAGCTGAAGATAAATGCTATTGTCAAGCGATTTTAACGATAAGGACGCTTTTATATCAATGGCGGCAGACAATGAAAACGCCCGTGTAACCAGGGCAGCCGGAATCGTGGGTGCTTCAACTTTGTTAAGCCGGATATTCGGATTTGTGCGGGACATGGTTATCGCCTGGTTTTTTGGAGCCGGACTCAGTTCGGATGCCTTTTTTGTGGCCTTTCGAATTCCAAACCTGCTCCGCAGACTCTTCGCAGAAGGCTCCCTTAGCATTGCTTTTATACCTGTTTTTACTGAATATCTGAATAACAAAGGTAAAGCCGAGGCCTTTCGGCTGGCAGGGTCTGCCCTGCGCCTTTTATCTCTTATACTGGTTTTTCTTAGTGTGGCCGGAATTCTTTTATCGCCGTTGATCGTTCGGATCATTGCCCCGGGATTCGGTGGCTCCCTTGAAAAATACACGCTCACCCTGACACTTACCCGCATTATGTTTCCTTATATATTCTTTATCGGACTGGTTGCCCTTTGTATGGGAATCCTAAACGTCCTGGGGCATTTTGCAGCGCCCGCACTGGCTCCCGTTTTTTTAAATCTGGCCATGATCGGCTCTGTTTTTTGGCTGGCCCCCCGCATGGATAATCCGATAACGGGGCTTGCCTGGGGGGTGCTCATCGGCGGCGGACTCCAGCTTTTGCTTCAGATTCCCTTTCTGATCAAAAAAGGGATTTTTTTCTGGCGCAAAATCAGAATATATCACCCCGGTTTAAAAAAAATTGGCCTCTTGATGCTCCCGGCGGTTTTTGGTGCTGCCGTCTACCAGATTAATATATTGGTGGGAACGCTTTTGGCGTCACTATTAGCCGAAGGGAGTGTATCCTATCTATATTATGCGGACCGCTTGGTGCAGTTCCCGCTGGGAATTTTTGCCATCGCCACGGCCACAGCTGTATTGCCGAGTCTATCCAGAGAGGCGGCATCAAAGGATTTTGAGGCTCTGCGGAAGACTTTCGCGCATGCCATGAATCTGGTCTTTTTCATTACGGTTCCCTCTATGATTGGACTGATTGTGCTCAGAGAACCGATTGTGGCGCTTTTATTCAAACGGGGCGCTTTTGATGCAACTACAGTGAGATTGACCGCCTATGCCCTTTTGTATTATGCTGTGGGCCTGTGGGCATTTTCGGGGGTCAGAATAGTGGTGTCGGCCTTTTATGCCATGCAGGACACGAAAACACCCGTTCAAATCGCTTTAATATCGGTTATCGGGAATATTATATTGGGCATCATATTGATGCAACCGCTCGGACACGGCGGACTGGCCCTTTCAACATCTCTGGCCTCAATGTTAAATTTGGTACTTCTCATCCGATCTTTAAGAAAAAAGATGGGCTCAATCGCACTGAGTCTGATTACCAAATCAGCGGGAAAGACGCTTTTTTGTTCGGCCTTGATGGGAATCGTTGTGTGGTGGCTGGCATTGGGCATTCTGCCGCAGGCAGAGGGTTCCGTCTACCACTTGTTGGGTGGTCTCAGTGTTTGTATCGGGAGCGGGTTTCTGCTCTATTTTTTATTGGCCTATTTAATGAAAAGCCCGGAGATGGAAGTGGTGCTCAGTACGGCCCGGAGGGGGCTTTTAAACCGATGAGTTCCAGACAGAAAATCTTAATTGCTTTTGCCTTGCTGGTTTTATTTAACTTCATTCTGGTCATTATCTTTGGGGATAATGGTCTGGTCGATCTGCATCTGCTTCGAAGGGAAAAGGCAAATATCGTTCGCAAAAATGAATTACTGCAAAAAAAGAATATGAAATTGTTTCGTGAAATTGATCGCCTTAAACATGACCCCCAGTATATCGAAAATGTGGCCCGTCAAGAATTGGGAATGATCGGAAAAGATGAGCTTATTTTCAAGCTGAAAGACAAGGATCAGGATTTAAATGAGCCCTGAAGTTGAAATCCGGACGGCCACCATGGCCAAAATATATGTCGAACAAGGCTATCTCGAAAAGGCGGCTGAGATCTATCGACACCTCCTGACCCAAAATCCCGACCGACAGGATTTTTCAGATGCACTTGACAGGATAGAGAAACAACTGGCTTCCAAAAAGAAAATAGAATCAGGCCACATGGTTCCTTTATTTCAGGAATGGATTGATCTGTTGTTGAGATACAATCAATACCAAAAATTGAAAAAAGTACAAGATCAACATAATCACTAATTGAGGCGGAGATTCAGGTTGGCGACAATTAAAAAAGGAGGTAAGCCCATGGCTGAAAAGAGAACAGGGGGCAGGGCGGGAGTCGTTTTTCTGGTCCTGATAGCGCTGCTTTTTCTGGTATCGGGGTGTTCCATATTAAGGAGTTGGATACGCCCTGCGACGTCCCAAGAAACACGTCAAGCTGAGGATGAAGCCGCACCCTTATATTATGATTTCGGAGATATTTTGTTGCCCCGAGAACTGAAAATAGACAAGAAAGCCTCGTTTGTTTTTCGAACCCCCGGGCTGGCGGCCGGTGTTTTGGCTTTGAAAGGAAGGGTTGAGGGGAGCTCTCTAATCGTTTTTTTTGAAAACAATATGGCCAAAGACAACTGGCAGCCGGTGAGTTCCTTTAAATCTCCGCGTACAATCATGCTGTTCAAAAAAGAAAACCGATGGTGTGTCATTAATATCACCGAAAAGGATTTCAATACATACGTGGAAGTCTGGGTTGCCCCCACTATAGCACAGGAGGCGTCAGGCTTGGTAAAATAGAGGTTCGCTTAAAAGATTTAGAAAAGAGAGTCATATTTTTTTGTGACATGGAGCCCAACCGGTTTTGCGATATGAATTCGAATCAAAATGTGGTCGCAATTATAGATGAAATTTCGCATACACTTTATGGCCTGGCCGAGGCAGGTTGCCCGGGGTTTGACTGCTCTGCTCGTATGCTTGAAACCCTTTCATCCTGGGATTCGGAACCCCGAACTCAGGTAGAGAGTTTATCTGAAATTCGAACCGATTTGGGAGACTGCACCCGTTGCGGTCTTTCTTCGAGCCGCACCCATATTGTTTTTGGAAACGGAAATCCGACCTCCGAACTGATGTTTGTGGGCGAGGGGCCCGGGGCGGAGGAAGACCGTCAGGGTGAGCCGTTTGTCGGCGCTGCCGGTCAGCTTTTAACCAAGATTATCGAAGCGATTCAATTATCACGCAATCAGGTCTATATCTGCAATGTGATCAAATGCCGTCCGCCGGGAAACCGAAATCCGACTTTAAAGGAGATCGAAACCTGTACCCCGTTTCTGGAACGTCAGATTGTCGCTGTTAAACCCGATTTCATCTGTGCCCTGGGAACTTTTGCCGCCCAGACACTCCTCAAGACGACCCAATCGATATCACGCCTCCGGGGTCGTCTGCACGAGCGGTCAGGCGCTAAAGTGCTGCCAACTTACCACCCGGCCTATCTCCTGCGAAATCCTGTAAAAAAACGGGAGGTTTGGGATGACATGCAGTTTTTGATGAAAAAAATGGACCCAACCTAAAAATTGGGGGCCCAGATGCGGAATATTTTCAGGCCTTTAATCCAGTTTTTTGATAAGCAGAAAGAAAATGTAGGGGGTGCCTAGTGCAGGAGAGATAAGCAGTAACAAACTGTTGACATAATCAAAAAAATAAGTTTAGTGTCTGGATTAGATTTAAAATGGTAAACGAATCGACGTAATGAATGCGGACGGGGGCTTTTAGGCCTCCGTCTGTGCTTTTCGAGCCAGGCAGTTTATCTGCATAAGGTTGCGTTGGCTTCGGGAATTCCAAGAAAGGGGATTTGTTTGAAGATGGAAGAGAAAAAAATGGAATCCAAAGAGAAATCTCTGGAAAAAATGACCGTCAAAGAGCTGCGCCAAATTGCCGTGGAGATGCCCGAGATCAGCGGTGTACATGGCAAAAACAAAGCCGAATTATTGAGCGCCATCAAAGAAGCTAAAGGGATTGTGGATGAACCGGTCAAAAAAGCGGATGCCACGGTCCGTGAAATGAAGAAAACAATCAGAGTATTGAAAAAAGAGCGCCAGACGGCGCTGGAGGCCCAAGACAAACGGGTAGCGAAGATTTGTAAACGTCGCATATCCCGGCTAAAGAAAAAAACCCGCACAGCGGCATAATTGAAGGCTAAGCACCAGGATAATGGAATCATCCGCGGTTAAAGATCTTATCGGTTCTTTTATTGAATCACTCAGGGCCGAACGGGGCTGTGCTCAAAATACGTGTCGATCTTACGAGCATAACCTGAAGGAATTCAGGGCCTATATCGGAAAGCAAAATTCATCCACACAGCCCGTAAAACGATTGCAGGCAAACGAGATCGATCGTTTGATGGTAAGGCGTTATTTAGGATGGTTGTACAAAAGAAATAAAAAAACGACCATCGCCCGTAAACTTTCTGCGTTGCGATCATTTTTTAAATATCTCGTCAAACACGGAGTGATACAAGAAAGCCCGGCCGATTCGATCCTTACACCAAAAACAGAAAAAACGATTCCGGTCTATCTTTCGGTGGATGACATGTTTCGACTCCTGGATTCCTTAAAACGCGATTCGCTGCTGGATTTGAGAAACCGCGCTATTTTCGAAACGTTTTATTCCAGCGGATTGCGCGTGTCGGAAATCGAGGGTCTTGATGCCGCAGATATCGATTTGGAGACATATGAAATTCGAGTACTCGGAAAAGGGAACAAGGAACGCGTCGTTCCGGTAGGGAAACGGGCCGTTGAGGCGGTAAGGGACTACCGCAAAGCACTGCAAAAACTAAAGCGGATAGACATAGAGGCGCAAGGGGCGCTATTTTTCAACAAGGATGGCGGGCGCCTTACAACGCGATCGATTGCGCGTATTTTGGACAAGTTGGCGCGCACTTGTGGATTTGAAGTCCCAATTTCACCGCATGTTCTGAGACATACATTTGCGACCCATATGCTCGATGCCGGAGCCGACATGCGGATTGTGCAGGAGCTTTTAGGGCACAAAAGCCTGTCAACAACCCAGAAATATACCCATGTCAGCATGGATCGGCTCATGCAAACATACGACAAGACACATCCGAGACGGTGAATTCCTTGATTTACAATTGGTTTTGAATCTCCTTTGAGATTTGGATATTGTAATTTGGAATTTATTTGAAAATTGGTGCTTGTAATTTGTTATTTGCGGCGTACGCCTTTTCAACAACGCCGGTTTATCCGGGTTAGGGTGAAACAATGAACAGTCATGGAACCACCATACTGGCCGTGCGGCACAATCGTGAAGTCGCAATTGCCGGTGACGGACAGGTGACATTAAACAATATCATCATAAAACATCATGCCAAAAAGGTTCGCCGGATATACAACGATAATTTACTGGTAGGGTTTGCCGGGGCCACGGCCGATGCCCTGAATCTCTTTGATCGGTTTGAGGCCAAACTGGAAAGATACAATGGAAATCTAACCCGCAGCGCAGTTGAATTGGCAAAAGACTGGCGCACCGATAAGTACTTGCGACGTCTTGAAGCGCTGATGATCGCATTGGATGCAAAGAACATGTTCCTTATTTCCGGTAACGGGGATGTGATCGAACCCGATGAGAGTATTATCGGGATCGGGTCGGGTGGTACCGTGGCGCAGGCAGCGGCCATGGCGCTTATCCGATTTGGGAGTCTGAGTGCCCCCCAAATTGCAGAGGAAGCCATGAAAATTGCGGCTTCGATATGTGTTTATACCAACAATTCCATCACCCTTGAAGTATTGGAAAGTGATTAATTTGAATTATGAGTGATTTAAAACCGTACGAAATTGTCAGAGAGCTTGACAGGTACATCATTGGACAAGATCAGGCCAAACGCTCGGTTGCCATCGCTTTGAGAAATCGGTGGCGCAGACGTCAGGTTACGGATGATCTGCGGGATGAGATTGCACCCAAAAATATCATTTTGATCGGACCAACCGGAGTCGGTAAAACAGAGATTGCCCGGCGGTTGTCCATGCTTACCGACTCACCCTTCACCAAGGTGGAAGCCTCCAAGTTTACCGAAGTCGGTTACGTCGGGCGGGATGTTGAATCGATGGTAAGGGATCTTCTGGAGCTAACGGTCAACAAGCTAAAATCTCAGCAACAGGAAGCCGTCAAAGAAAAGGCCGCCCAGATCGCCGAGGAGAGAATGCTGGATCTGCTTTTGCCAAAGCCGGGGGTTCAAAAACCTTCCGGTGAAGATTCAGATGAGGCGCAGTTTGAACTGGTCACCTCCAATACCAATGAGCCGAGTTCCACCCGCCAGAAGCTTCGCAAGATGCTCAGGGCCGGAAAGCTCGACAATCGCTATGTCGATCTCGATGTCTCAGACCGTGTCATGCCGGTGGTGGAGATTTTTTCCAGCGCCGGAATGGAAGATATGGGCATCAATTTTAAGGATATGCTGGGTGGCCTTTTACCGAAAGGAAAAAAGCGACGTAAACTGAAGGTGAAAGAGGCGCGCGAAATATTGTCGCACGAGGAGGCCCAAAATCTGGTCGACATGGAGAAAGTGGTCAACCAGGCGATTGAAAAGGTGGAACAGTCCGGAATTATCTTCCTGGATGAAATTGATAAAATCGTCGGAAAGGACAGCGGGCACAACCCGGATGTCTCGCGAGAGGGCGTTCAACGGGATTTGCTGCCGATTATTGAAGGCTCAAACGTAACCACTAAATACGGTCCCGTTAAGACCGATCATATATTGTTTATCGCTTCGGGCGCCTTTCATACGGTCAAGCCTTCGGAACTGATACCGGAACTTCAAGGCCGGTTTCCGATACGGGTGGAGCTCGATTCTTTGGGTCACAAAGAGTTCGTGCGTATCTTAACCGAACCTAAAAATGCGCTTCTGCGCCAATACCTGGCCCTTATAAGGACTGAAGGGGTCGAGGTGGTTTTCGAAGATGATGCGGTTGATGAGATCGCCAGAATTGCAGAGGAAGTCAACAATCTCACCGAAAACATCGGCGCCCGGAGGCTTCATACCCTCATGGAATGCCTCCTTGAAGATGTTTTATTCGATGCGCCTGAAATGAATGGCAAACGGGTCCTGGTTGACCGTCAGTTCGTAGACGATAAGCTTAAGGACATCAAGGCTGACGAAGATTTAAGCCGCTATATTCTATAACCCTAAATGAGCGTAAACAAAATGAAGAAACATTTCATCTTTTTCCTGAACCTTCGTTCGGTTAGGGTGTAAGCTGATGAAACCCAATGTTGCAGACATCCTGATTGAAGCTCTGCCCTACATCCGGCGTTTTAGCGGAATGACCATTGTAATCAAGTACGGCGGGCATGCAATGGTTGATGATCAATTAAAAGAAGATTTTGCGCGAGATGTTACCCTCCTCAAATTCATTGGTATCAACCCGGTCATCGTACATGGAGGCGGGCCTCAGATTAGTCGCGTGTTAGATCAGATGGGGATCCGCTCCCGATTTGTGCAGGGAATGCGGCTAACGGATGAGCCGACCATGGATGTCGTCGAAATGGTGTTGGGAGGAAAAGTCAATAAAGCGATTGTTGCCCAAATAAACAAACAGGGAGGCCAGGCTGTCGGGTTGAGCGGCAAAGATGGAGACCTGATACTGGCTCAAAAACTCAAGCTTGTCTACCAGGAGGAGGATAAACCGCCCGAGATAATCGATCCGGGGCTGGTTGGCGAAGTCACGCAGATAAACCCGCATATCATCGATACACTGACGGAACAGGGATTCATACCGGTCATCGCACCGGTTGGTGCCGGGCGTGAAGGTGAAACTTACAATATCAACGCCGATCTGGTGGCAGGCAGCATAGCGACGGCTCTCGGTGCCGAAAAGTTTATTCTCCTCACGGATGTCGACGGTGTGCTTGATTCGACGGGTGCTCTGATTTCATCCATCGATGCGGCGGCCATTCAAAGGATGGTGGAAGAAACGAGTATTTCGGGCGGGATGATACCTAAAATCCAGTGTGCCCTGGGTGCGCTTAAACATGATGTTAAAAAAGTTCATATTATCAATGGTAAAAAACCACACGCTTTGTTACTGGAGCTTTTTACCGACAAAGGTATCGGTACGGAGGTGACCGCCCCATGATCAATTTAATTCAAACCGCAGAGGAAGTCATTGCCGCCACTTATACGCGATTTCCGATCTTGTTAACCAAGGGGCAGGGGTGTCGCGTATGGGATTCCGAAGGGAAGATCTATACCGATTTTGTGGCCGGGATTGCAGTCTGCAACCTGGGTCATGCCCATCCTGCGCTTTTAAGCGCACTCACCCGCCAGGCAGAGACATTGTGGCATGTGTCGAACCTTTACTATACGGAACCTCAGACCAAACTGGCAAAGCTATTGGTGCAAAACAGCTTTGCGGACCGGGTCTTTTTCTGCAATAGCGGGGCTGAAGCCAACGAGGCGGCCATCAAAATCGCACGCAAGTATTTCAAAGAAAAAGGAGAGCCCAACCGCTACCGGATTGTTTCTTGTGAGAATTCGTTTCATGGCCGGACTATGGCAACATTATCGGCGACCGGGCAGAAAAAAATACAGAAAGGCTTTGCACCGAATTTAGAGGGTTTCGATTTTGTGCCCTTTAACGACCTTGACCATCTGTCAAAAAAAATAGGCCCCGACACCTGTGCGGTCCTGCTTGAACCGATTCAAGGTGAAGGCGGAGTGCGGTGTGCAAGTCAGGCTTACATGAAAGGTGTTAGAGATATCTGTGACCAGACCGGTACACTTCTCATACTGGATGAAATCCAAACCGGGTTGGGCCGCACCGGAAAATTGTTTGCGCATACGCATTTTGAGATCAAGCCGGATGTCATGACCCTGGCCAAAGCATTGGCCAATGGGTTGCCCATGGGGGCCATGCTGGCCACAGAAGAAGTGGCCCAGGCATTTGGCCCCGGGGCGCATGCATCCACATTCGGAGGTACGCCCATTGTATCGGCGGTTGCGCTGGAGGTCGTTAAGGCCCTTACCCAGGAAGGGATTGTTGCACACGGGGAGGAAATGGGGCATTATTTTGTAGAACGGTTGTCGGCTCTGAAGCAGAAACATGCCTCGATTGTGGATGTGCGCGGCATGGGCTTGTTGCTGGGAATGAAGTTAACCGTTGATGGCGGCCCCGTCGTTAAGGCCTGTATGCGCAAAGGATTTCTGATTAACTGTGTGCAGGATACGATCTTGCGTTTTATTCCACCCCTGACCGTAACCAAAGCAGAAATCGATGCACTGATTGATTGCCTCGAAGCGGTTTTATAGGGGAGATCTTTAATGAAAAAAGACATCCGCACACTGCTTGATCTCGGCCGGGAGGATTTTGAGGACCTCTTCAAAAGAGCCGTGGAGATGAAACAGGCGTACCAAAAAGGCATCACGACCCCATCCCTTTCAGGTCGGACACTGGGTCTTTTGTTTGATAAGCCTTCTACCCGGACACGGGTCTCTTTTGAAGCGGCCATGATCCAGCTGGGGGGGGCTTCGGTTTTTATCAGTGCCAAAGATACACAAATTTCTCGCAATGAACCGGTAAGAGACACGGCCCGGGTGCTTTCACGCTATCTGGACGGTCTTGCCATCCGGACGTATTCTCAGGATCTTTTGGACGAATATGCTCAATTTGCCGATATACCGGTTATCAATGCGCTGACCGATTTGTACCATCCCTGCCAGGTACTAAGTGATTTGCTGACGATTATCGAAAATAAGGGCACCTGCGGGGGCTTGAAGATTGCATGGATCGGGGATGGCAATAACATGGCTCATTCCTGGATAAACGCCGCGTCTGTATTAGGTCTGGAACTTGTTTTGGCCTGCCCCGAAGGGTATTTTCCCGACCGCCGCATTATGGAAAAAGCGCTTGCAAGAAAATGCGGTAACATCTCACTCGAATCGGATGTGATAGAGGCCGTAAAAAAAGCCGATGTGATCAATACCGATGTCTGGGCCAGCATGGGGCAGGAAAGCGAGTCGGACGAGCGCAAAAAAACATTTGAAGGTTTTCAGGTTAATACTGAACTTCTCAAATACGCATCGGACGAGGTAATCGTAATGCACTGTCTGCCGGCCCACCGAGGGGAAGAGATTAGCGCAGAGGTCTTGGAGGGACCTCATTCCGTGGTTTGGGATCAGTCCGAGAATAAGATGCACATGCACAAAGCAATTCTAGAAAAGTTGATATCATGAAGGGAGTCGTACGTGGGAGATAAAATTAAGAAGGCCGTTTTGGCTTATTCGGGCGGACTTGACACATCGGTTATTCTAAAGTGGCTGGGAGAGACATACCAATGTGAGGTGATCGCTTTCGCGGCCGACATCGGACAGGATGAAGAGCTTGAGGATATAGAGGAAAAGGCGCTCAAAACCGGTGCCTCAAAGGTTTATGTTGATGATT
Source organism: uncultured Desulfobacteraceae bacterium (assembly GCA_964572695.1). Lineage (GTDB taxonomy): Bacteria > Desulfobacterota > Desulfobacteria > Desulfobacterales > CAZHA01 > CAZHAH01. The sequence goes on along the minus strand of CAZNFS010000021.1, from coordinate 2,826 downwards.
TGCAGGAGATATTTGTAAAGGAGTATGTTTTTCCCGCTTTTCGTGCCAATGCGATTTACGAGAATCAGTATTTGTTAGGGACATCTTTGGCCAGACCGTTGATTGCCAAACGTCAGATCGAAATTGCCGCTAGCGAGGGTGCGGATGCCGTCAGTCACGGTGCTACGGGGAAGGGCAATGATCAGGTCCGGTTTGAGTTGAGCTATCTGGCCCTGAATCCCGGCATTAAAATTATTGCACCGTGGCGTGAATGGGATCTGAACTCTCGCACGGCGCTTATGCAATATGCGCAAAAAAACGGTATTCCGGTTCCGACAACGAAATCCAAGCCATACAGCATTGATCGGAATCTCCTTCACATCAGCTATGAAGGCGGTATTCTCGAGGATCCCTGGCTGGCACCGCCGGCGGATATTTATCGTCTGACGGTTGCGCCTCAGGAGGCACCCGATGAACCTGAACTGGTCGAAATCACATTTGAAGCCGGCGATCCGGTTGCTATCAACGGCAAATACCTAAGCCCGGCCCTTCTTCTCAGAGAACTCAACCGGTTGGGAGGGACACATGGAATCGGTCGTGAAGATATCGTCGAAAACCGTTTTGTCGGGATGAAGTCGCGCGGAATTTATGAAACTCCGGGCGGAACGATTTTGCGATGTGCCCATCGCGCCCTCGAATCGATTACCATGGACCGGGAGGTGATGCACTTCAGGGACTCCCTGGTGCCCAAATATTCCGAACTTATTTATAACGGTTTCTGGTTTGCACCGGAAAGACACCTGATGCAGGAGATGATAGACAATACGCAGAAGGATATCAGCGGCCTGGTACGCCTGGAATTCTACAAGGGAAATTGCCGGGCCACCGGGCGCAAATCGGAAAAATCCCTTTACAATACCGATTTTGCAACCTTTGAGGATGACACCGTGTATCAACAGAAAGATGCCGAGGGGTTTATTCGTCTGAATGCGCTTCGCTTGCGCATTAAAAAAATGATCGAGAATAATCAATCTTAATTGACGCAGGAGCCTGCATGTCTGAAAAATTGTGGGGCGGCCGCTTTTCAGAAAACACCGTTCAAATCGTCGAGGCGTTTACCGCTTCGATCGATGTGGATCGGCGACTCTATGCCTATGACATCGAAGGGAGTATTGCGCATTGTAAAACACTTGCCAAAGCCGATATCATTTCGGATGAGGACGCCGCTATACTCATCCGGGGGCTCAGCCAAATCAAGCATGAGATCGAGCAGGAAATATTTCAATTTGAAGACGGCCTGGAGGATATCCACACCCATATTGAGGCCGGGCTTGCCCGGCTGGTCGGCAAAGCCGCGCACAAACTGCATACCGCCAGGAGCCGCAATGATCAGGTGGTGCTGGATATGCGGCTTTATCTTAGAGACGAGACCGGTGGGATTCTCAAAGGCCTGATCCAGCTTCAAAAAGTCATCGTGGACTTGGCCCAGATGCATCAGGACGTGATTATGCCCGGGTACACCCACCTTCAAAGAGCACAGCCGGTTCTACTGGCACACCACCTGATGGCTTATTATGAAATGTTTTCCAGGGACATGGAAAGATTCCAGGATGGTTTTAAGCGCATCAATGTCATGCCTTTGGGAACGGCGGCACTTGCGGGTACCACATATCCGATTGACAGAGAATACACGGCCGAACTTCTCAATTTTCCGAAAGTCTCGGCCAACAGCATCGACACGGTATCCGACCGGGATTTTATGGTCGAATTTTTAGCAGACGCCAGCTTATGCATGGTTCACCTGAGCCGCCTGTCGGAAGAAATGATTTTGTGGTCATCATCTGAATTCAGGTTCATTGAACTTTCGGATGCATTTACCACCGGCAGCAGTATTATGCCGCAAAAAAAGAACCCTGACGTGCCTGAGCTGGTGCGGGGAAAGACCGGCGGGGTTTTGGGTGATCTGCTGGCGCTGTTAACGGTCTTAAAGGGGCTTCCGCTTTCGTATAATCGGGATTTGCAGGAGGACAAAACACATTTGTTTCATGCGGTGGACACGCTGCAGAGTTCGATTGCCGTCTATACCCAAATGCTTCCGAACATCATCATAAAAAAAGATGTGATGCTTCAAGCGGCCTCATGGGGATATTTAAATGCAACCGACCTGGCAGATTATATTGTGGCCAAAGGGATCCCTTTTAGAGAGGCCCATGCATGTGTCAGTAAGGCGGTCACGTATGCGCTTAAACAGGGTAAGGAACTGCATGCGCTTTCACTGGCGGAGCTGCAAAACTTCTGTGTCCGCATCGAGGCCGACATTTACGATCTTCTAACGCCAGAGCAGATGGTGAAACGGAGACGGTCATTGGGCGGGACAGCCCCGGAAAAGGTGGCCGCAGCGGTGGCGGTGGCTCAAAAGAGACTGGCGCAGGAGATTTTAAAATATCAAACCGAATGAGTGAACCGCAATAGCGAGCGCATTCCCCGCAGCTCGCTGCGGGAAGGTTCAATTTGCATAAATCAACTCCCACTTTTTTTAAGCATCTGGTAATTGAATTATCGATCATCTTGACCATCGTTACGATTTTGCAGGGATGCGGCCGAAAAGGGCCACCGATGCCCCCGCTTCAAATCGTCCTTCCGGCCGTCACCGATTTAGGTGTAAACGTGGATGGGGACATCCTAACCCTGATGTGGTCGATTCCCCAAACCGACGGTAAACCTGCGCCCGGTGTGGCGGGATTCATTGTTTACCGGTCCAAGACGATGTTGACTGATGCATGTCAAAAATGTCCCAATCTGTTCCGGCAGGTCGCTGATATTGTTGTCGGATCCAAGCAGTCGCGC
>CAZNFS010000020.1:0-29009 GCA_964572695.1 uncultured Desulfobacteraceae bacterium | reverse complement strand
GTCTGGCGCACATTAGACCTGAAGGACCTGGTCATGGCTTTTTTCCTGATTGGGCTAGGATACATTTCCAGGGCCGCACGGATTTATTATTATTTTCGCCATGCCTGCCTCAACCGTTTTTCCCTATTAATGCGGGTTGTCTTGTGGCACAATTTTTTTAACAACCTCCTGCCCATGCGCAGCGGTGAGGCCACATTCCCTTTGCTGATGCAAAAGTACGTTTCGATTCCTGCCCGGGATTCAATTCCGGCATTATTATGGTTTCGGTTCCTTGATTTACTTTTTTTAGTGGCTTTGAGCGGGATCGCTTTCGATCTGGACCGCACAGCCCCTATTTTTAAAGGAGCAGGGGTTTTTTTGGCATTGCTGGCTTTTGTTCTTGCGCTGACAGCGCGCCGTTGGATTTTGAATTGGCTTGCCCATCGACCCGCCGGGGGCTTTAAATTGCTGCAGCGGCTTATCGGTGGGATCCCTGAAAATCGGGCGATTTTAGCGCATTCTGTTCTTTGGACAATTGTTACCTGGTCGGTGAAACTTCTGGCATTTAGCTGGCTGCTGATGAAATTTGCCGGGATCTCGTGGCCGGTGGCCCTTCTGGGAGGAATTGCCGGTGAACTCAGCAGCGTATTTCCTATTCATGGTGTGGCCGGAGCCGGTACCTATGAAGCGGCCGTTGTGGCCATGCTTTTCACATTGGGCATCCAAACCACCCCCGCCGTGCAGGCAGCAATTAATCTGCACCTCTTTGTCTTGACGAGTTCGGTGGTAAGCGTCTTTCTGGCTTTTATTCCGATGAGGAACCGGAGCTTATAGAGTTCCTTAAATATTCAATCCGGCTGAGACATAAAACATGCGCAAACATGGTGTGATTTCAATAAACAGATCCTAAAGTGAGCAGTCAAAATGACACATCAGCATTCAAACGACGGAAACCAGATCGTTGATGAATCCAACATCCAAACGGATTCGGGGTGTCCTTTCCATCGACTCTCGGTTGTGATCCCCCTGTACAATGAGGCCGAAAACGTGGCCCCGCTTTGGGAACAGGTTCAGGCCGTCCTGCAGGTGTATCGTTTCCCCTGGGAACTCATTATTGTCGATGACGGGAGCAGCGATGACACCCTGGAGCGGCTCAAACGACTAAAGCAGGACGGAGGGGCACGCTTTCGTATCGTTGCGCTGCAGAGAAATTTTGGGCAAACCACTGCCATGCAGGCCGGTTTTGATTTTGCGCGCGGAGATATTATCGCTACACTGGACGGCGATCTGCAAAATGACCCTCTAGATATTTTCCCGATGGTGTGCCGTCTTTTTCAGGATGATCTCGACCTCATCGTCGGCTGGCGACGGAGCCGCAGAGACAAACTGATCCTGCGCAAGCTGCCTTCCCTGATGGCCAACCGTATTATACGTCGGGTAACGGGTGTTAATTTGCACGATTACGGCTGCACCTTAAAGATCTATCGCAGCGCGGTGCTCAAACGAATTCGTCTTTATGGAGAGATGCACCGTTTCATTCCAGCCTGGTTTACGTTGGCCACAGCTCCGAATCGGATCGGAGAAATGGAGGTCAACCACCGTCCGCGGCAATACGGAAAATCAAAATACGGCCTTTCCCGCATCGTAAACGTTCTATTGGATCTCCTGTCAGTTTATTTCTTTATGCACCATCGCGCCAAACCCGGGCATTTCTTTGGCTCCATCGGGCTTGTTTTGGGCTTTATCGGAATGGTCGTGCTCGCTTATCTGGGAATCGTTAAATTCGGCTTTGGTCAAGACATCGGTGCACGCCCTTTGCTCCTTGTGGGCGTTGTGTTTGTGATTGCCTCCATCCAGCTACTCACGACCGGCGTGATTGCCGAGCTCATGGCACGCACCTATTTCGAGTCATCAGACTCAAAACCGTATGCGGTAAAAACAGACTCCGATCAGGCCGCCTCAGACGAGGACGTGTTCGGGAGCTGAAACCAGGAAGCGAAGATTTTGGTTCCTAACGCAAAATGATATTGACAGTCTGTTTTTAGTGATGATAGTTAAATAGATTTTTGTTTTAGGGATTGTTCTTTCCCCATCCTTGCTCTGTTCTCGAAACAGGGCTTTAATATCCATAAGGAGGTTGTATGCGAAGGTATGAAACGATCGTAATTGTCGATCCCGATCTTTCCTCGGAGGCGCGCGGTCCGCTTTTTGAAAGAATCAAAGATCTAATCACGCAAATGGAGGGCTTTTTTATCGCCCTCGAAGAATGGGGTGCCAAAAAACTGGCCTATGAAATCAAGAAAAAGCATAGAGGATACTATGCCCGCTTTGATTTTTGCGGATCGGGCGCCCTGGTAAACGAAATTGAACGTCTCTTCCAGATTGACGATCGTGTGCTAAAGTACATGACGGCCCTGCTTGACAAAACCCCTGATATTGAACACATAAAAGAGGAGCTGGCCGAAGCTGCCGAAACTGCCAAAGCGGCCGAAGTCGCCAAGGCGGCTGAAGCTGCAGAAGCTGCCAAGGCTGCCGAAGCAGCCAAAGCGGCTGCAGAAATGGAAACGCCGTCCTCGGAAGATATCCCGGAAAGCAAACCTGAGATTGAAGCCGATGAACCTGAAACCGACCCGGCTGAAAATACAGGAGAGGAGTAATCGATGGCCTTTGCGAGACAACAACACCGAAACAAAAGTAATACCAAGAGAAGAATATATCATCGTCGTAAAGTTTGCCGCTTTTGTGCAGATTCCTCTATTGTCATTAACTACAAAGAGTCCAAGATGCTGCGGTACTTTATTACCGAAAGGGGCAAGATCATTCCCCGACGCATTTCTGGAACCTGTGCCAAGCATCAACGCGAGTTGACCCGTGCGATCAAGCGGGCCCGGACCATCGCCTTTCTCCCTTATGTAGGTACTTTGGAGTAGATTTATCGATCTTGAATATCGGACTGCTTCAAAGGAGAAGAGGATCGTGCCTCAAATCTTCAAAAGGGGTATTTCAAAAGATCTCCTAAACGGTATTGGAATCATTATCCTTCTGTTTGCGGTGTCCATTTACCTTCCCCTGGTGGGTTTCTTTTGTGCCGTATTTATTCCGCTGCCGATGATCTTTTATCGTTCGAAACTGGGTCGAAAAACAGGCGCCTTGATCCCGGCCATGGCCATTATTGTCATGCTGACGATATTGGGCCGTATTTCGATCGACCTGCTCTTTTTTGTTGAGCTTCTGATTCTCGGGTTTGTCCTGGGCGAATTTTTTGAAATGAATCTTTCACTGGAAAAGACCATCGGTTATGCGGTCCTGATCGTCTTGGCCTCTGGCGTGATTTGCCTCCTGTTTTACAGTAATCTGACGTCCTCTGGGATAACGGCCTTGGTGACCGATTATATTTCCAAAAATCTTGAATTATCTCTGAGGCTTTATAAAAGCATGGGAATGTCAGAGGAAAACATTCAATTGATCTCAAACTCACTCCAAAGCATTCAATACGTATTGATTCGTATTATTCCGGCCTTAGCCATTATGACAACGCTTTTTGTCTCCTGGACGAGCGTTCTGATCTCTAAACATCTTCTGACGCGCAAAGGTCTTTTTTATCCCGATTTCGGGACCTTGACGCATTGGAAAGCACCCGAATTTCTGGTATGGGGAGTCATCGGGTGTGGCCTGCTGCTTCTGTTTCCGGAGCGCGGATTTAAAATGTTCGGACTCAACGGTCTTTTGGTTTTAATGACCCTGTTTTTTTTTGAAGGCATCGCCATTGTGGCCTTTTATTTCGAAAAAAAACGGTTCCCCAATGCTCTCAGATTCTTTTTATACAGTCTTATCGCACTGCAGCAAATATTATTGTTACTGGTCATCGGGCTTGGATTTTTTGACGTATGGCTCAATTTTAGAAAAATAGAAACCAGCAAGAACGGACAGGCGCCAATGTGAGATGCCGCCGACAAGCAAAATATATTAAGATATTTTCGGAGGTCTAACTATGAAGATAATTTTAACTGAAACAATCGATTCCCTAGGCGTTATCGGCAGCGAAGTTCTAGTCGCCGACGGATATGCACGTAATTTTCTGCTGCCTCAGAAAAAGGCCGTTTTGGCTACGCCTCAAAATCGAAAAATCCTTGATCAGGAAAAAAACAAATTTGAAATTCAAATTGCCAAAGAAAAAAAATTCGCTCAGGAGATTGCCCAGAAACTCGAAGGTGTAAAATGCAAAATCGCTGCCAAAGTGAGTGAGGAAAATCGTCTTTATGGCTCGATTTCCACGCGTGATATTGTATCAGCTCTTGACCGCCAAGGGATTGAGGTTCACAAACGGATGGTTCTTCTGAGCGAACCGATCAAAACGATCGGCGTCTATAAAGTGCCAATCCGTATTTATGCCGGTGTCGAACCTGAAATCGAAATCGAAGTCGTCCCCGAAGGGTAACCCCTATTTGTGGTTTGAGCGACACCATGGCTGATCAACAATCTTACCCTACAAACGATCCGTCTCTGACCCATCTACCGCCCCAGAACACAGAGGCCGAGGCATCCATCCTCAGCGCTATTCTGATCGACAATAGCATCTTATTGGATGTCCTTGAACTTCTTTCGCCGGAAGATTTTTATAAATCAACCCATAAGGTCATCTTCGCCGGCATGAGTGAGCTTTTCGCAAGGAACGAACCCGTTGATCTGGTGACCTTGACCAATCTTTTGCGTGAACAAAAACAGCTGGAAAAAATCGGCGGGGCGACCTATCTTGCTTCCCTCGTGGATTCGGTACCTTTGGCGGTTAATGCCCAGCACTATGCCCGCATCATACGTGACAAAGCCGCTTTAAGGCTGCTGATCAAAAAATCAAACGACATTACGAAAAGATGCTTTGAAGACGGCGGTAATGTGGATGGTGTCATCGATTTTGCCGAAAGCGCAATATTTGAAATATCAGGCGAAAAAAACAAGCAGGCTTTTTATTCGCTTGGGCAAATTATTGAGACCAACATTGATGCGCTTGAAGAAAGGCAAGGGAACAAATCGCTTCTGACGGGTGTTCCGACCGGATTTACCTACTTTGACAACCTTACTTCAGGCTGCCAGAATTCTGATCTAATTATTCTCGCCGCTCGTCCCAGTATGGGTAAAACCGCTCTGGCCCTGAACATCGCTCGCAATGCCGCTATAGATGCCAATATTCCGGTCGGTTTTTTCTCACTTGAGATGTCAAAAGAGCAGCTTTCCATGCGGATGCTGTGTGCCGAGGCCCGCATCGATTCGTCACGCTTGAGGGGAGGATTTTTTACGCGCGAAGATTGGGTTCAATTAACGGATGCGGCCTCGATTCTGTCCGAAGCGCCGATCTATATCGACGATTCACCCGATATTTCCGCCATGTCTATCCGCGCCAAATCGCGGCGGCTCAAATTGGATAAAAACATCGGCATGATTTTCATCGACTATCTACAGCTCATGCGTGGGCCGACAACCGCCGAACGGCGCGATCTTGAAATATCCGAAATCTCCCGCTCCTTAAAGGCCCTGGCCAAAGAGATCAATATCCCGGTCATCGCGCTTTCGCAGTTAAACCGCAAGCTGGAAGAAAGGAGCGACAAAAGGCCTCAATTGTCTGATCTGAGAGAGTCCGGTGCTTTGGAACAGGATGCGGACGTGGTGGCCTTTATATATCGGGATGAGATTTACAACCGAGATGAAAATAACCCCCAAAAGGGGAAAGCTGAAATCATCATTGCCAAACAGCGCAATGGGCCTGTCGGTGTGGTGCAGCTGACTTTCCTTGGAACCTACACCCGTTTTGAGAACATGGCGCTTGAAACATAGAAAATCAGATCTGCCATATGCAATTGGCTGCACAAGCCGCACAAGATGAAAAAACTTTTCGGCAATTCCAAGGGACTCAAAGCAAACCAAATCCGCAGTCTCGAAAACCTCTACCGTCGCCGCGTCGCACCCGAATCTGTTGTCACTTTTGAAATTGCCCGTGATATCAGCCGCCTCTCGCATGAGTTGCGGCGGCAAATAGGGCTCTTGATTACGCGCCGGGGAAAGATTATCAGCATCATCGTCGGTAATCACCAGCGGATTGTTATCCCCAACACCATTGAATTCCGCTCAGCGCCCGGGCGGCTCAGAGGAATCCGGTGTGTCCATACCCATTTAGGCGAAGAAGGCTTAACGCCTGACGATCTTACAGATCTGGCTCTGCTGAGACTCGACATCATGGCCGCCATTACGATTGATGCCGAGGGCCGCCCCTTTGAGGTGCATGTGGGCCACATTCTTCCCCAACAATCTGAAAAAGCGCCCTATCAGATACTCCCGCCTTTACCCCCCGGCCGGCTCGATATAGGATGTATTCAACTTATCCAGGCCCTGGAAGAAGAGCTTTCGCACAGCAGCGCCTTGTACCGCAGCGGTGATTCAACCGAACAGGCGCTTCTGGTCAGTGTCTCCACGGGTTCACAGCAAAACGTGCCTGATTCCCTGGCTGAATTAGAAGAACTTGCCGCATCGAGCGGGATTGAAGCGGTGGGAACCGTTCTGCAGCATCGTCATACACCGGATTCACGGTTTCTGATGGGACGCGGCAAGCTAAGTGATTTAACGATTATGGCGCTTCAAAGAGGCGCCACACTGATCATTTTCGACCAGGAATTAAATCCATCCCAAATTCGTTCGATGACGGATCAAATCGATCTAAAGGTCATTGATCGAACCCAATTGATTTTAGACATATTTGCGCAACGCGCCCAAACCCGTGAGGGCAAACTGCAGGTCGAACTGGCCCAGTTGAAATATCTCCTGCCCCGATTGATTGCTAAAAATACGGCCATGTCACGCTTAACCGGCGGTATCGGCGGCCGCGGTCCCGGTGAAACAAAACTCGAAATACACCGCCGGCGCGCGCGCGATCGAATTGTCAGGCTCGAGAAGGAGCTTTTGAACGTCCAAAAACAGCGCCAACAACAAAAGGCCATGCGCCGCAAACGGGGGCTTCCGGTTATTTCGATTGTCGGGTATACCAATGCCGGTAAATCGACGCTGCTAAATACCCTTACCAAGAGCAGTGTATTCACCGCCAAACAGCTCTTTGCCACCCTCGATCCATCCAGTCGAAGACTTAAATTTCCGAAAGAAATCGAGGTGATCATCACCGATACAGTCGGTTTTATTAGAGACCTTCCCCAGGATCTTCTGGTCGCCTTTCGCGCCACCTTTGAAGAGCTTGAAAGCGCGGATCTCCTTTTGCATGTCATCGATATCAGCAATCCCCGCGTTGAAGAGCAGATCGCATCGGTGGAAACCATTTTATCCGATCTGAAACTGCAGGATATTGCCCTGTTGCGGGTTTTTAACAAACAAGACCTCATCGCCCCTGGTGTTTGCCGACACCTAACAAAGATCCACAACGGTATTTCCATCTGTGCCAAAGACAAATCCTCTCTAATGCCGCTAATTCAAAAGATGCAAAATGTGATTCAACAATCGCTGAGGCTGCGCGACGTAACATGAAGGATCTTTAAAATGGGTTGACATTCAGGGAGAGACTAATATAGAAAAGGCCCCTTATGGATTTAGCGCTGGTAAAAAGAATCGGAGTCGCCGCCGCCTATAAGGGCGCCAAGTTGCTTCGTGCTCATTTTGGCAAAATGACGAAAATTGATAAAAAAGGGGCTATTGATCTGGTAACCGAAGCGGATATCGCATCCGAAAAAGCAATCATCGACACCATCCGCAACGTTTTCCCGGAGCATGGCCTGCTGGCCGAAGAGAGCGGTCAAAGCAAGCCCCAGGCCCAATACAATTGGATTATCGATCCATTGGACGGAACAACGAATTTTGCCCATAACCTGGGGATTTTCTGCATTTCAATCGCATTCGCCATCGTCGATCAAATCCAGATGGGCGTCATCCTGAATCCCGTCAACGGCGAACTTTTTACGGCGATTCAGGGCATGGGGGCCAACCTGAATGGACATCCCATCCAAGTCTCAAATACGTCAAGCATTTCCGATTCTCTTTTGGTAACCGGCTTCCCTTATAATAAAAAGGATCATCTTGAACCCCTTTTGAAACGATACGGCAATTGCCTGAAATCTTCACAAGGCGTTCGCCGGCTTGGCTCTGCAGCGCTTGATGTCTGTTTTGTCGCCTGTGGCCGGTTGGATGGGTTTTGGGAGGAAAATTTAAATCCCTGGGATACCGCTGCGGCGACCCTTATTGCTGCCGAAGCAGGAGCCCTGATAACGGATTTCGAAAATCAGCCGTTCACGATTCACAAAAAACAAATACTGGCCACCAACGGCAAAATACATAATGAGATGCTGGCATTATTAGACCTAAAGGATCGAATATGAATATACCTCAAACGAACCACCGCTCTTTGGATGATCATTTAGGATGTTTCGGTAATTTTAGTATGGAGGACCCGGTCTGCAATCGCTTTTGTGCGTTGCGCATACGCTGTACGATTGCCCGCGATGAGAATATCCGCATGGAAATTTTTGAAGACCTTCTTTTGGGGGATGACCTGATGACCAAAATTCAGTAGGCTTCCGTTGCTGACCGGCCTTAACGGTGGGTGTCTAGGAGGCTTCTAGTAGTCGCCCGCATCGAGCTTCTGGCAGAAATACTCCACTTGTTTGCGTATCAAACCGTTTCCTTTTAACTCACGTTCAATCGTCCCGATGGAATGAAGCGCCGTGGCATGATACCGGTTAAAGCTCTTGCCGATTGCGTGCAGGGGTTGCTGCGTATAGTTGCGAGCCAGGTAAATTGCCACCTGACGGGGTCTTACGATGGAATGTTTCCGCGAAGGCGAAACAATTTCTTTGACGGTAATTCGAAAATACTTGCAAACAAGCTTTTTAATGACATCGATGGTTATGCTTTGGCGCTGCCGGGCGATGTTTTTGACCACTCCTTCGGCGAGTGCTAAATCAACCGGAATACCCATGAGCGAAGCCTTGGTGGTGACATTTTCAAGGCCGTTTTTCAGGAGTCGAATATTTTCGGTCAACTCGCCCGCCAGATAATGAATGATGTCCTGAGGTACATTATATCTATTTAGCTTGTCTATTTTATGCAGAATCCGGACGCGTGTTTGAAAGTCGGGCGTCTCAATCGTTGAGATAAGGCCGCAGGTGAAACGTGATCTTAGTTTGTCGTTTAGTTTGGGAATCTCCGCCGGCAGGTAACAGGAGGAAAAAATGATCCTTTTTTGAGCGCCAAGCAGGCTGTCGAGCGTCAAAGCAAGCTCAACCTGGGTTTGTTCTTTTCCGCTCAAGTAATGCACATCTTCCAGCAGCAAAACATCACATCGATTGCGGTATTTATCTTTGAACGCTCCGATGGAATTGGTCTTAAAGGCCTGAATCATTTCATTTGCAAACTCATCGGCCGTTATATAATAAACCCGATCCGAAGGACACTTCGCCAGAATCTGGTGTCCCACGGCCTGGGAAAGATGGCTTTTGCCGAGCCCTGTCTTTGACAACAAAAATAATGCGTTCGGTTTGTGTTTTTTGCGTGCGGCAAAAGCAAGTGAAGCGGAGTAAGCAAAGCCATTACTTTCCCCGACCACAAATTGGTCAAAGGTAAAATCTTGTCGCAGATAATGGCCATTGTGGGGTTGGGTATTCATCCGGGGCAAAGAGATTTGACGGTCATCGCTGACTTTGTGTTTGGGCCCTTTTACGCCATTGCTTACCTCAATAAAAAGCTCGCACTTATCGGTGACTGCTTTGTGAACTTCCTCGATGAGGAGTGGGCCGTAATGGTCAAGGATCCATTTTTTGGAAAAATGATTGGGACATGTAAGGACCATCCGGCTGGGGCTGGCTTCGCCGCATCTGATGGGATCGACCCACATCCGATAAGCGTGATCCGAAATGTGGGGCTTGATTGAAGACTTTACCGCTTCCCAAGCAGATTTCATAAGGCCTCGCTACAAAAAATGCCGAATTAATTCATTCGGATAAGTGAATTAGAGATAGAAATGTTAACGAAATTGCCGGTTTGAAACAATTATCGAAGGTTAATCGGATGAATCACACCAGGATTGAAGTCTGTTTAAAAGATATTGCCAAATGTGTCAAATCGGATCATACTCATTTATTGCTCGCACCTTAACCGCACTCAATTAATTTATATCTTACTGTATTTATAAATATTATTTTTTTAACCCAACCCAACTCCTCTGAAATACAAAACTTTTTCAAAAACGATTTTTATCAAGCGATTTTAGGTATATCCAACCTTATGAACAATTTGTTAACAATTATATTTTCTCTGATTATCTTAAATATTCTTCGATAATCTTTGATTTTTAAAATAAATAACTTTTTTTCTCACTGATGTGTCACTCCCGATTGATCAATAGGCAGGCATGTTTTCTGAAGGATTTTATTTGAAAATCATTACCGGGCACTATATTATACAAGTTTTGTAACCGTTCACAGGTTCACAGATAATTTAACCGAAACAACTCATTATGAATCATCAAAAAATCGTCATTAAAGGGGCTCGCCAGCACAACTTAAAGAATATCGATATTCAGATTCCCCGCCATAAGCTGGTCGTTGTAACGGGCCTTTCCGGTTCGGGAAAATCAACCCTTGCATTCGACACCCTCTATGCCGAGGGACAACGGCGCTATGTGGAATCCCTTTCAACCTATGCACGTCAATTTCTGGAGCGGATGGAGAAACCCGATGTCGACCTGATTGAAGGTTTATCACCGGCCATTGCCATCGAGCAGAAAACCGCCGGGCACAACCCGCGCTCTACAGTTGGAACGGTAACGGAAATATATGATTATTTGCGACTCTTATTTGCACGCATCGGCACGCCGCATTGTTATCAATGTGGTTCTCCCATTACATCGCAGACCGTGGATCAAATTGTGGACAAGGTGATGTCTCTGCCCGAAGGTTCTAAAATTTTCATTCTCGCTCCGTTGATCTCGGGCCAGAAAGGAACACATGAAAAACTTTTAAATCGCCTCAAAAGGGAAGGCTTTGCACGGGTCCGTGTAGACGGACAGATGTTTGAAATCGACGCCCTTTCCAAACTGGCAAAAAATAAAAAACACACCATCGAAGTGGTCGTCGATCGTCTGGTTATCAAACCCAGCCTGAAAAACCGCCTGGCGGACTCACTTGAATTGGCCCTGTCCCAGTCTGATGGTCTAGCTAAGATTGATGTGGCAGACCAAAATCCCGTGCTTTTCAGTGAAAAAGCGGCCTGCGTCAATTGCGGCATCAGCTACCCCGACTTTACCCCGACCAGTTTCTCTTTTAATTCGCCCCAAGGGGCCTGTCCGCATTGCGACGGGCTCGGTTTAACGACCGAGTTCGATCCAAATCTTATCGTCCCCAATCCGGCCTTATCTTTGAGAGAAGGGGCCGTACTGCCCTGGGCCAATCGCAATTCGGTCTATTTTGCGGAATTTCTTGATGCGTTGACCTCATACTTTAGAGTCAATATCTATATCCCTTATCACGACCTTCCCGACACCTTTAAACACATCCTCCTTTACGGCTCAGGGACCGAAGAGATCCCTTTTTATTTTGAACGCCATAACCGCAGGGTCACATACAAAAAAACATTTGAAGGGGTCATCCCCCAACTCAAACGACGCTATCGCGAAACCGATTCCAATTGGTCCCGTGAGGAAATCCGCCAGTATATGAACTTCAGGCCCTGCGGCGAATGCAAGGGCGCCAAATTAAACCGGGAAAGCCGATCCGTAAAGGTCGGCAACCTCTCTATATCGGAAGTGACAGCCCTTTCGGTGGTCAAGGCCGGTACCGTTATCAAAAACCTTGAGCTCAATGGTAAAAAAGCGTTTATCGCCAAACGGATTTTAAAGGAAATTGACGCACGGTTGGGATTTCTTGAAAATGTAGGGCTCTCCTATTTAACCCTTGATCGATCGGCGCATACCCTCTCCGGAGGTGAAAGCCAGCGCATTCGTCTGGCCACCCAGATCGGATCGAAATTGACCGGCGTCCTTTATGTCTTGGATGAACCCAGTATCGGGCTTCATCGGCGGGACAATCAGCGTTTGCTTGAAACTCTGATGCAGATGCGCGATCTAAGCAATACCGTTCTCGTCGTGGAGCACGATGAGAAGACCATACGGTCGGCCGATTTCGTAGTGGACATGGGGCCTGGAGCCGGTGTAAACGGCGGATATGTTGTGTTTGAAGGAACGCCTCAGGAACTGGCCCGGCATCCCAAATCGTTGACCGGACTTTATCTCTCCGGACGCAAGCGTATCGGGATTCCTTCTCAAAGACGGCCGGTGACCGAAAAAAAAATTGTTATTCAGGCGGCTGCGGCTAACAATCTCAAACATATCGATGTCGAATTTCCGTTGGGATGTTTCATTTGTGTGACCGGCGTTTCGGGATCGGGAAAATCGACCCTCGTCTTAGAAACCTTGTTCCGCACTCTTTCGCAACGACTTTATCGTGCCAAAATTTCGGCCGGCGCGCATGCAATGGTGCTGGGGCTTGAACATATTGATAAAGTGATCCACATCGATCAGTCTCCGATTGGTCGCACCCCGCGCTCGAATCCCGGGACTTATACCGGCTTATTTACCTTTATCCGGGAGCTCTTTTCCAAAACGACCGAAGCACGTGTGCGTGGCTATAAACCGGGCCGCTTCAGCTTCAACGTTAAGGGGGGAAGGTGTGAGGCCTGCCGGGGTGACGGTATCATCAAAATCGAAATGCACTTTCTGCCCGACGTCTACGTGACCTGTGATGTTTGTCAGGGAAAGCGATACAACCGCGAAACTCTTGAAGTTCGGTATAAAGGCAAAACCATCGCTGACGTCCTTGACATGACTGTCAACCAGGCGTTTAACTTCTTTAAAAATATTGGCCCGATTCGGCTAAAACTGAAAACATTGATCGACGTGGGGCTCGGATATATCCGGATCGGCCAGCCCGCAACCACCCTTTCGGGAGGGGAAGCCCAGCGGATTAAGCTGGCGCGCGAGCTTAGCAAAAGGAGCACCGGGAAAACGGTCTATATTCTAGACGAGCCCACCACCGGACTCCACCCCGACGATATCAAAAAACTCCTTAACGTCCTGAACCAGCTGACCGATGCCGGCAACACGATGATTGTCATTGAACATAACCTGGATGTCGTCAAAACCGCCGATCACATCATCGACTTGGGACCGGAAGGCGGAGACCTTGGCGGCTATGTGGTGGGATGCGGCACCCCGGAGGAGATCGCCGCACTGAAGGGCTCTTATACCGGAAATTATTTAAAGCAGATTCTTTAGCCTTGATGAATGGCAGTAAAAAAACAGGGCTGCGTCAACACAATAACACAGCCCTGTTTTTTGTTTAGAGGTGATTCTTAGTGACCGGCCCCAAATAGTCCCGCAATTGCAGCCGCCTGTGGATGCGCATAAATCAGAATCAGCGCAATAACCAAGGCATAGATACAAAGCGATTCAATCATGGCCAGACCGATCAGCATGGTGACGGTCACTTTGCCGGAAGACTCGGGGTTTCGGGCAATTCCTTCGACGGCCGCTTTCAGTCCGATACCCTGGGCAATACCACAGAAAGATGCGGCCACGGCGATCCCAAAACCGGCTGCCGTGACACACGCGATGAAAAATTCAAGTGCTTTTACTTCCATAATCTACCTTACCTCCTTTTTATTTTTTCGGGGCTTCTTCCTTTAACCCACGATTAACCCATTATTAATCCACGATGATAAACGCTAGCTTGAATCCTAATCGAGCCAAGGCTCGATTAGATGTTATTCGTTATCAGTTATTGGTTATTGGTTTTGGAAAAATTTAAATCAAACCGCTTTTTTTAATGCGCATGTTCCATGGCGCTTGAAAAATATATGATCGAAAGCAGAAAAAAAACAAAGGCCTGCACCAAAGCGACAAATATTCCGAGTGCCATAATGGGCAGGGGTGCAAAAAAAGCGCCCGCAAGAGCAAATAAAATGCCTAAAACAATTTCATGTCCCATCATATTCCCGAATAACCGGAAAGACAGCGAAAGGACCCGTGCCAAATGACCGATGATTTCGATGACAAAAATCAACGGACTCATCCACCAAATCGGGCCCATGAAATGTTTGACATATTTAACACCGTGACACTTCACACCGATGAAATGGGTAAATCCGAAAACCGTTAATGCGCATCCGGCCGTTGTATTGAGGCTGGCCGTGGGCGGAAAAAACCCCGGTATCAGACCGATCAAATTACACGCAGCGATATAGATAAAGACAGTGGCAATGACAGGGAAGAACCAACGGGTCTCCTCTCCTGCCGTTTCGACCATAAATTCCTCGATTCCGGAAACCAGGACTTCAAAAAAATTCTGGCCTTTGGAGGGAATGAGGCTTACACCTTTGGCGGCAAGTCCCCCCACAACGATGAGCAATACCATCACCACCCAGGAATAGATGACGTGCGGGTATGCGTGCGCAAAATGATCCAGTCCGATCAGCTCGAATAATTTAACAAAAATAAGATAGGGATGTTCCACCTTAAAACTCCTCCTTGAATATGAGTTTTTTGCATTCCCGCAGCGTAGCCAGGACAATACTCAGTACAACCACCGAAAGGCCGATGAACAAACCGACGGGATGTACGTAGCCTTTTGAAATCAGAAAAAATATGATGACCCCGCTGGCGACAAAACGGGCATAATATTTGGCCAATACGACATTGTGCGAGGCCAGATGGGGAGGGCGGAGGGCTTTTTGTAAAGTCCGTGAAAGAAGGTGAAAATTCACGGTCACAATAAGACCGCCGAATAAAATGCCCCTTACATAACCACCCGACGATATCAACAATGCGGTCAGTGTTGCGACACCCAGCACGATCCAGTTTGATCGCGTAACAAACTTTAAGATGCGTGTTTGAATTTCCATTCGAGGTTAAAACCGCTGCGTCTTTTTAATGGCCAACCCGATGTTTCTGAATCCCGCTGCGATCCCCAATCCGAGAAAAATGAGAGTCAACCATGGCGAACTGTCAAATTTGCGATCGAGGTATACCCCGATGGCCAGACCGATAAAAATCGCCAAGGCGATCGAAAGCCCTAAGCTGCTGTAATAAGCCAGTTCTCTTATCGTCCGTCTGGTTTCTCGTTTCATGAAAGTGGGGACAGGCAGGATCTGAAACAGATCCGATTTTGACGTATCGCCTTTAGCATGCACAAATTCTCAAGTCAATCTTAATTTGATTTTTTTACCATCAAATCAAGCTTCAAATGCTCAGCCGCAAATACCGGCCCATCCAGGCAGGCATGCAGATATCTTGAAGAACTGTCCTTGGCTTCGACCGCACAGCCGAGGCAAGCCCCCATGCCGCAGGCCATCAGGGTCTCGATCGAAATCTGGCACGGCACGGCATACTCATGGGCCATTCTGCCCACATGTGCCAGCATCTCAACCGGGCCACAGGCCAAAAGCATACCCGGTCTTTTGCCTGCTACAGCCTTGTTAAGCGAATGAGTTACGAGACCGCGCTCGCCTGCGCTGCCGTCTTCGGTTGTGACATGTATCCGAACCCCTAAAGCACTAAAATCATCGCGGCACAATAAATCAGCTTCCGTTCTTGCGCCTAAAAAAAGTGTGCACTCCGACATATCGACACCGTGGGTCTTTAAATATGAGACCAAAAAAACCATCGGTGCTACGCCAACCCCTCCGGCCGCCAGATAATAGATTTGGGCCGCAGCGACAATTTCAAAGCCTCTGCCCAGAGGCCCCAACAGCTGAACGCTGTCGTTTTGAGCGAGTCTGCTGAACCGCTGTGTGCACCTTCCGATGACTTTGTATAGGATTTCAATACCTTTTGTCCGGCCTTGCGACACGATCAAACGATGAACCGAAAAAGGTCGGCTTAACAAAGGAAATGTCTGATCTGCCAGACGCAGCATCACAAATTGTCCCGGAACAGCCCGGGCATAGCCTTCGTTGCATCCTAGACCCAGGCGGTAATAGCCCGGGCCGACCTTTTGGTTCCACATCACCTTAGCGGTCTCCTGCAGCATTATCTATACGCCTCGTTTCTCAAGGTTCATCGCAAACCGATGGTGACGGCAAACCGGCCTGTTATTCCTTCGCCACGGTAGGAATAAAACAGATCGCTGCGGCAGCGCGTGCATATTCCACTCATGCATATGTTCGCCTTGATTACCCCTGCCGCACACAACTGGTCAAGACTAAGCGACCATAAATCAAAGTGATGCGTGTCTGTTTTATATTGCCAGAATTTTTTCGGAATTTCGGCTTTATAGTTTATAAATTCGGCACAGCAGGGACCCAGCGACGGGCCGATCCCGGCCCTTATATCACCCGCGTGGGTACCAAACCTATTTGTCATTACCGCTATCGTTTTTTGGATGATATTTTTAATATTTCCCCGCCAGCCACAGTGAGCATTGGCCGCAACCCGGCCAACCGGATCAAAAAACAAGACCGACTGGCAGTCGGCCACCTGCACCACCAATAACCGTTGCGGCGAATTGGTGACGATAGCATCTCCTGGGGGGGCGCCTCCGGCTTCATCTTCTTTGGTCACGGTTGTATTCTGTTCGATAACCACGACATCCGTGCCATGCCGCTGAGCCACGAAAACAAGTTCGGAATCAGGGAAACAGTCTGCAACCAGATCACGGTTTTGCTTTACATGGACGGGATCATCTTTTTGGCCAAAGTTCACATTGAGGCCGCGGTATGGGGCCCGGCTATAACCACCCGAGCGCGTAAATATCGCATGCTGCAGGTCCGCAAATGCTTCCAGATGCGGAAACCGGAAAAATGAGGTCCCATTTCTCTTAACAAGCCGCAATCCCGTTTTTTCTGGTTTCATAATTCTTTTGCACTAAATCGGTGACACTTCACCAAATGGATTGATGATTGTCGATTGGTGGAAATCGCTACGCTCTATCAATTCATATAAAATGATAACTATCCTTAAATCATCAATCTCCTTAAACGGCTCGTGCCAGTGTCAGCACGTCGACCTGTCTGGCGCCGGCTTTTGTTAATACCCTGGCGCACTCATTGGCCGTGGCGCCGGTGGTATAAATATCATCCACCAGAAGGATGCGTTTATCGATTACCTTTGATCCGTCGCTGACCCTGAACGCATTTTTTATATTGGCCAATCGCTGTTTGCTCCCCAGTGTGGTCTGGGGCTCGGTGCGGCGGGTCCTTTCAAGAATACTTTTCTTGACAATGCGCGGCATTACTATTTCGGGGACCATCCGGCACCATTCCTTTATGATCAGATGCGCATGATTGAAGCCCCTTTTCCTAAGGCGCGTACGGTGCAGAGGGACCGGGACAATCAAATCGATGTCTTTCTCCTTCCAGTGCTGCCGGAAGGTGGTCCACAACAAAGATCCCAACGGTTCGGACATCTCGATCTTGGCCTGATATTTAAACCGGTGGATAACGGCCGTCAAGGTCGAATCGTAGACACCTGCCGCCCGGGCCGCGGTAAATCGCCTGGGTGTCGCCAGACAGGCCCCGCAGAGATGATCGGAGGCTTCTCGGCTTTTGAACAGATACCCGCATTGAATGCACATCGGCGATTCGATCGGAATGAAATCCTGCGCACAGGCAGGGCATAAGAATCGGTCCATCAGCTGCGCAAAATGCCCTGACATGCTAATCGGTTTCCCTGTCGTTTTGGCCGGAGGATGATACAAAAGATTACAGATATAGCATTTTGACGGAAAAATAGTTTTTTGTAGAATATTAACTGTCCGCCCCAGTAAAACCTGTGGATTGATTTCGATTTGCATCTCGTCAAAATTCGGTCTTCTCAAATTAAGTCTGTCGCCGCTGGGGGGCCTTCGCATCGGACCGAAAATAATGCTTTCTCTGCCGCAATACTTCGTAAAGGGCAATCCCCCCGGCCACCGAAGCATTTAACGAATCGATCGCGCCGCTCTGCGGAATCGACAGCAAAAAATCACACTCCCGCTTTATCAAAGTTCTGATTCCCTTTTGTTCCCCACCCACGATAAGGGCCAGGGGGCCGGTTAAATTACAGCCAAAAAGCGATTGATCGGCGGCGGACGCAAGACCGGCAATCCAGATCCCTTTCTTTTTCAAACGCCCGATGGTTGCGGCGAGATTTGTGACCTGATGCAACAGAACATGCTCCAGTGCCCCGGCCGAAGCTTTCGATACCGCAGGAGATGGCGGCGCGGCCCGATCCCTGGGGAGAATAATCCCGTCGACACCGGTGCAAGATGCCGTTCGGATCAAGCCCCCAAGATTTTGCGGATCGATCACACTATCCAGCACTAATAAAAAGGTATCTTGATTTTTATCTCTCGCTTTGGCCAAAATGGTCTCAATCGGCACGAAGGCGTACGGGCTTACCCTGGCTGCGATCCCCTGGTGTCTGTCCATACCGGTTATGGCTTTCAGTTCTGATGGCCTGACCCGCTTGACAGGTATTTGGGCCCGCTCTGCCAGCATCTGTATCTGCGCCTTCGGCCGGCTTTGTTTCTCGGTCGCAATCCATATCTGATCAATTGCCCGGCGCCCGGCTTTGAGCGCCTCATTTACAGAATGAACACCAAAGAGTACTTCCGCTTTCATGCCACCCCATCCGATTTCCGATTCCGGTACCCTTCAATAATCGCTGTAACTTCGCCAACCGCCGTGGATAATTCGTCATTGATGATCAGATGGCGGTAAAGATATTTTAGATCCATCTCTGCTTTGGCGTTGGCGATCCGCTTTTCGATCGAAGCCCGGGTTTCCGTACCACGAAATTCCAGACGCTTCCGTAACACTTCCAACGTCGGGGGCATAATAAAAATGGTGATACAGCGGGGATATTTTTTTAAAATCTGTCGCGTTCCCTGAACATCGATATCCATCAGGAGTTCTCCCCCGCAAGCGATGTGGGCATCGATAACCGCGGCGCAAGTGCCGTAATAGTTCCCATGAACCTCGGCCCATTCAGCCCAGCGGTTCGTTTGAATCCCCGTTTTGAATTCGTCCACGCTAATAAAAAAATAATCGACACCCTCCTCTTCGCCTTTGCGGGGCGAGCGGGTGGTATATGATATCGAGTAAGACAGATCGGGAAAGTGTTTGCGCACGGCCGCACAAAGGGTTGTTTTACCTGCACCCGACGGGGCGGAAAAGATATAAATCCGGCCTGGCCTAGTTTTGGGGCTCTTTAAGCAGTTCATAGCGCTGGGAGATTGTTTCCGCCTGGATGGCCGAAAGAATAATATGATTACTGTCCATAATAATCATCGAGCGGGTTCTGCGGCCATGCGTCGCATCGATAAGCCGTTTTTCATTTTTGGCTTCATCTTTTAAGCGCTTCATCGGCGCTGAATTCGGTGAAACGATGGCGACCACCCGTTCCGCTACAGCCGTGCTGCCGAATCCGATATTCAATAGCGTTTGTTCCATGATTCCCTCTAAATGCTACTCTATATTTTGCACTTGTTCTCTGATCTTTTCGAGTTCCGATTTAGCATCCACGACCAAATGGGCGACATCGGCCTTTGCGGTTTTCGATCCAATCGTGTTAAATTCGCGGTTAAGCTCCTGCATTAGAAAATTGAGTTTACGCCCGCTGGGCGCATCCGATGACACCAACTTACGAAACTGTTCGATGTGGCTTTGAACCCTTACGATTTCTTCCGAAATATCACTTCGGTCGGCTAAGAGCGCGGCCTCCTGCGTCACACGCGAGCGGTCGAGTTCTACAATCCCTTCGGTTAGGATCGCGACTCTTTCGCTCAGCCTTTGCCGGTAATGCAAAAGCAGGTCCTGCGACTCATTTTCTATTTTTGATATGATTTTTTCCAACAAATCAATTCGCCGCCCAAAATCACGCCCAATGATATCTCCCTCTTTTGTCCGCATCCGATCCAGATCACTCACCGCTTCGTTTATGCATTCGGCCACAACCGGCCAAAAAATACTGTAATCCTTCTCGATTTCCAGCGGATTGATGATTCCCCCTGCGCTTACAATAAGATCCAGGGAGATCGGGGTATCTGCCAAATCCAGCAAATCTTTTAATTTGACAAGCGCAGCATGGTAATCTTTGGCCTTGGCCTCATCGATTTGAAATTGAGTCGTTTGGTTTTCCTCCACGTGCAACCGGATCATAATTTCAATCCGTCCGCGGCTCACCTTTTCCGAAATAAGCCCTCTGACCTTATCTTCAAAAGGGAGCAGCCCATGCGGCGCCCTCAGAGAGATATCAAGGTAACGGCTGTTAAAAGAACGAATTTCCACCGTCACGGTCCCTGCCGGGCCGGCTTTTTCGGCGTTCCCGAAGGCCGTCATGCTTTTCATCATTTTCGTGCCTGCTCCTTTTTTAGATCGACCCTATATTGTTGACGTACCATGGTAAGAAAATCGATGATTTCCGGGTCCGCATAATCTGGATAAGTCCACGGCAATGGCCGCAGGGCTTTGTCCTGATAAATCAATGTCAAATCGGCGTAAATCCCTCGTTGCAGATAAATACGATGGGTGAAATTTTTACCGCTGGCAAGGACAAATCGTTCCTGCAGCAGATACCCCGGGTCTATGTTGACCTGTCGGCCGTTTTGGGCGGCGAATTTCTGTTCGAGTTTGTTGGTCGTCAGTTTGATCGCTGCCAGGTTTTCCTGATCAATCATGGATTTAAAGGCCATTACGCGTCGCCAGAGCGGGGAACCCATTTCCCCTGCATAATAGCGCGTGTAATCAAACGGCAGCCATGAGCTGACAAGATCGATGGCCCCGAATCTTTCGGTCAGTTCCTCGGCTACAGGGGTCAAAAACGACTTCTCTTTCGTGAAAAGGCCGACCACCAGTTTGGCCGGCTCAGCCGGTTGCGGAATACTCATCGGGGATCCGGATTCAATTGGCTTTCAGGTTATCGGTTTGGCCTCATCGATCAACATGATCGGAATATCATCCTTGATCTCATACATCAGTTTGCAGTTGTCACAAATAAGCCCGTCTTGCGCCTCGGTCAGATAGATGGCGCCCTTGCACTTCGGGCAGGCCAAAATATCAAGTAATTCCTGATTGAGAGCCATTTAATCCTCCTTTGTCCTGTTTTTTAGGCAGCTGAAGCACCTGCTCAACATTCGCGTAAACAGCTGCCACGCTGATTTGTTTCATGCATTCCATGCCGCGACAATTCCGTTTGAAGCATGGGCTGCAGTCCAATCCTTCCCGAAGTACGCGATGCCCTTCGCCAAAGGGACCGGTTCGCCAGGGAGCCGTAGGTCCGAAAATGGCCACCAGGGGCGCCTCAACCGCGGCAGCCAGATGCATGGGTCCGGTATCGGCGGTAATGACACACCCGGCCTTTTGATAAAGGGCCGCCAGCATCTTCAGGGTTGTTTTACCGGCCAGATTCACAACCCCGCCCCCCATATGAGATTCAATCTCGGCAATTTCCAGGCGATCTTTTGCACTACCGGTAAATACGACTTGGGCCTTTAAGTCCGCCCTGATTTGACTTGCCAGGCGGGCAAATTTGGCGTAGCCCCAAAGTTTGCTGCTCCATTTTGCCATCGGGTTGATGGCCACAAAAAGTGTACCCGCCCCTATACCGTGTCGATCAAGAAGGTCTGCTGTTTTTGCACGGTCTTTGGTTGTAACCGGAATATGATAGTGAACATCACGCGAATGGACCCCGATCGATTCGATCAGCATCATTGCTCTGGTCAAGGCGTGGATGTCCATATCAACCGGCTTCACTTTCTCGTTATAGAACAGATAACTGCATTCCATGTGATTCATTCCCTTATCGAAGCCGACTTTTCTTTTGCCCCGGGCCAACCCGACTAAAATACCGCTTTTAAAAAGACCCTGGAAATCAATAATGATATCATATTCAGTATCTCTCAGGGTGCGCACAAATTGTTGTATGGCGCTTACATTTTTGTGCCAATGCAAACCCCAAAGGCCTTTGACCCATTCTTTTCGTTTGGAGATTAAGACGCGATTCAGGGCTGCATGCGCTTGAATCAAATCTGCCGCCGCCTCTTCGACCAACCATGTGATATGGGCTCCGGGGTACTGTTTGCGGATGGCATTCAACGCCGGCAATGTATGAATAACATCACCGATTGCGCTTAATTTCACAACAAGAATGTTCACATCAATTCCTCAACCGCGCGGAAGACGGTTTCAACATCGATTCGATCCATGCAGTTCAAATGGCCCTCGGGGCATTCGGGTTGCAGGCAGGGGCTGCAGTCCACGGGAACACGGATAACACGGCTTTTGGGACTCAAAGGCCCGGTTGCACGGAAATCCGTGGATCCGAATATGGCGACCAGGGGCACCTTGAGCGCTGCGGCCACGTGCATCAAACCGGAATCATTGGTGATCAATACACGGCATTTTTCAATTAGGGCCATGGCTTCATTGAGCAGCGTTTTACCCGCCAGATTGACCGGCGCGTGGCGCATCATTTGGGCGATTTGTCGCCCAAAAGGGCCATCCTCCGGCCCCCCAAAGAGCAGGATCTGCGCTCCTAAAAGTTCATGGATTCGATCGGCCAGTTGCGCATACCGCTCGGGAAGCCATTGTTTGGCAGGTCCGTAGGCGGCACTCGGGTTGATTCCGACCAGGGGCGCATTTAATCCGACCCCATAAGCCTCTAATAATTCCTGAGCGCGGTTTCGTATGCCGTCCTCAAGTCTCAGATAAAGATCAAAGTGGTCGTCATGAAATCCGAATACTTTAAGAAGGTTTAGATAATACTGCGTCTGGTGCACTTTTTTTAGCGCCGGCAGTCTGTTTAGAGGATGGGTTAAAAGCCATTTGCGACCGTCCGTGGCGTATCCGATCCGGCAGGGAACCTGCGTCAGAAAGGCGATCAGTGCCGCTTCAAAGGCATTCTGCAAAAGGAGTGCCGCATCAAATCGATATTGCCGCAGTTCCTGAATCAGCCGCAGCTTTCCGGTTAAGCCCTTGTGCCGGCCTTCTGACTGATAAAGCATAACCGCATCGACATGCGCACTATTTTCAAAAACCGGTGCCACCCACGGTTTGGTGAGAATGGTTATTTGTGCTTCAGGCAAATTCCTCCGCAGCGCGCGAACGGCAGGCGTTGTCATGATCGCATCACCGATCCAGTTGGTGGATCGGATCAGAAGCCGTCGGATGCGGCCGGGGTCGATCGCTTTTCCCATCATTATCCTTTCTCTGTCCGCACCGTTCAGTCAGCCATCTGTTTTGCGATGAAGTCCCTAAAAGATGCATCCGGTTCAAAGCGCACTCCAAGACCCATTACGACCAGATCGATTTGCCCTTTATCCCATCCGGACATCCGCACGTAATCTTTATCGGTTGTCACAACCATATCGGCCTGCGCCGCTTGGGCGGTATTAAAAATCGTCTTTATCTCACGCTGAGAATACCAATGGTGATCCGCAAATTCGGCAAATCCGATGACTTGGCAGCCAAACCCTTCCAAAGTTTTCCGAAATCCGGTGTTGTTCGCCAGACCGCAAAACGCGTATGCTTTCTGACCCTTGAGTACCTTGCGGCAAGAAAGCCGCGCCGTCTGATCTCGCGGATTGACCGCCTTGGTGTGGCGCGTGACGATGGCTCGGATTTGGGGAATGCGCAAGGCCTGAAATACCGGTTTGTCGCCGGCCAAACTTTTAATCCGAGCTTCGTCGTCGACAGCGGGTTTAGATGGCCCCGAACTTGGCTGCATCATAACAAATGCATCCCCTCGCGCAAGTGCCGAAGGGGGTTCGCGCAAAGGACCCCGCGGAAGAAAGTGCCCGTTCCCAAAAGGGCGCCGGGCGTCTAAAAGAACGATATCAATATCGCGTGCCAATTGGCGGTGCTGAAAAGCGTCATCTAAAATGATCACGTCCGGCTCAAATTTCTGCACTGATCGCAGGCCTGCCGCAAAACGATTTTTGCCGATCACAACCGGAATGTCTTTTAGCTCTTGGGCCATCATAAATGGTTCATCTCCCGCTGCCTTGACCTTCATCAGCACCGTTTGACCGTCGCTTACGATTCCGCCGGCGGCCTCGGCCGTTCCTTTGTAACCCCGGCTGATAATGACCGCACGATACCCCATTTGGCGAACGATCCGGGCCACCCGCAATGTCGTCGGTGTTTTACCGGTTCCGCCAGCCGTCAGATTTCCGATCGATATCACCTTACAGGTTAATTTACGGGGTTTTCGCCATGCCTGCAGAAAGCATTTTTGGCGGATCTTTAACGCGACCCCATAGCCGACCGAAGGTGCATAGAGCAGCCATGCCAAACGGTTAAAGCGCTCATTTCCCTCGCTATGGATCATCTCTTGAATTTTACGGCGGATGTTTTTCATACGCATTTTGACAGGATTTGATTATTCGGCATTCAGCAAAAGCATAATTCCCACACACAAAAAAAGGAGATTTGCCGTCCAGGCCGCGATAAAGGGAGGAAGCATCTCCCCGTAGCCCAAGGACACACAAAAACTGTAAAAAACCCAATATAAAAAAGCGATTCCGATGCCGTAGGTAACACTGATCGGCAGCCCTTCCTTGACTTTTTCGCGGACCCCGATTCCGGTTCCCACCAGCACCATGATAATGCATACAAAGGGTAGCGCGGTTTTGCCGTAAAGATCCACCCGATAGCCGGTGGCATCGTATCCTTCAGCTTCGACTTTGCGGATGTATTCCAGAAGTTCCTTAAAATTCATCTCTTCGGATTTTTTAATCACCTGCTTTAGATCGTCGGGAATGAATTTCAGGTTTTCAATCTTGCGTTTTTTCAACGTCACCTGGTATTGCCCGCTGCGCTTATCCAGCGTTTGCTCCATAATCTCCTGCAGCAACCAGGTCGGTCCCTGAAAAACTTTAAAACTCCGGGCGCTGTCAGGGGCCATTTCTTTTTCCCGCATCAGCCAGGTCCGTTCCTGGAAAACCCCTTTTTGGGCGTCGATTCTTTTGACCAGATTAAAATGGTCGTCAAAATGATTTACGGTAATTCCATAAATGGCTTTCTCTTTGGGATTGTAGTATTTAATGTGCATGATAGAGCGCTTTCCCTTAATCCATATATCTTTCTCACGCGATATCACTACCTTCTCGTTTCTAACATCTTCAATCCAAATCCGATTTACGGTATCCATGGTGACGGGTACAATGACTTCGGCCAAAAAGAAAAGAAAGAGACTGGCCAGCATGCCGATTCCAAGCAACGGCCGCACCAGAGAATATATGCTGATACCGCTGCTTTTTAAGGCGATAATTTCATTATTTTTGCTCATCAGCCCGAATGCGATTAACACCGCCAAAAGAATACCCAACGGTGTGATCTGAGCGATGACAAATGGTATTTTATTCAAAAAAAAGGTTGCAATCGTGGAAAAGGGAACGTTTTTGGCCATGAACGCATCAATATTTTCAAAAAAATCGACCGCCATATAAATGCAAACCACCATCGCCAATACCACTGCGAAGTGGCGCATTATTTCTTTGGCTAAATATCGATCGACAATGGACATAACGGATTTGTGATCAGCGATTGGGATGCGGCATTTTTTTGCTGTTTGTTTGATAAAGTGGAGCCGGGCATCTATCGGCAGGAGGAGCCAGCTGGGCTAAAATGTATCGGTTAACAATCGAATTGATTCGCATATAGGTTCGCTCTCACCGAATAGTGCTGCGGTCCGGGGCCGTGTCCTCATTGCCGTTTCGGAATTGCATTTGGTAAAGTTTGAAATACTCACCCCCTTGAGCCATCAATGCGGCGTGGGTCCCTTCCTCAACGATTTCCCCCTGCGAAATGACCACGATCCGATCCGCATTGCCGATGGTGGACAGCCGGTGGGCAATCACAAATGTCGTGCGGCCTCGCATCAGGTTTTCAAGCGCTTTTTGGACCAGTGTTTCCGATTCCGAATCAAGCGATGAAGTTGCCTCATCAAGGATTAAAATCGGTGCATCTTTTAAGAGCGCACGGGCAATACAGATCCGTTGTTTTTCACCTCCGGAAAGGCGTCCCCCCAGTTCACCGATGGTGGTGTCAAATTTATTGGGAAAGCGCTGGATAAAATCAAACGCGTAGGCCGCGACGGCGGCTTTTTCGATTTCCACCAGGGATGCATCGGGATTGCCGTAGGCGATATTGTTACGAATCGTGTCGTTAAACAGGATTGGATCCTGGGTGACAATGGCAATCCTTTCACGCAGTGATTTGAGGGTTGCCTTGCGGATATCGACCCCGCCGATTGAAATAACGCCTTTTACGGTATCGTAAAACCGGGGGATCAAATTCACAAGCGTTGTCTTTCCGCCACCACTCATTCCCACCAGGGCAATAATTTCCCCCGGCGTCACATCCAGATTAATATTTTTCAGGACATAGATATCGTCATACTTAAAATACACATTTTCAAAAACAACCCGTAGCGCTCCCGGTTTGATTTCAACTGCATCGGCCGCTTCCGTAATTTCTGATTCGCGTTCAAGGATATCAAAGACGCGGTCGGCGGCGGCAAGCCCTTGTTGGATGATATTGTTCACCCGGGTTAGTTTTTTTACGGGATCATACAGTAATAAGACAGCCGCCATAAAAGAAAAAAAAGTTCCCGGCGTTGAAGCCCCGGTGATGACACTGTACCCCCCGTACCAAATAATTGCCGCAATTCCGATGCCGGCGAACAGCTCCATGACGGCCGGGGATAATGCCTGTGCGATGACGGCTTTAAGCTGCAGCTTGAAAAGACGCGCTGTTTTTACAAAAAAGCGTTTCTTCTCGTACGACTCCATCCCGAATGCCTTGACAATTTTGTTGCCCGCAAATGTCTCGTGTAAAAAGGAACTCAAATCGGCCATGGATTCCTGACAACCGGTACTGACCCGTCGCACACGCCGGCCAAATTCAATCACCGGATAAAATGCCATGGGTAGCACAACACTCGCAATCAATGCGAGCCTCCAATCCCGCCAGAAAATAACGATGGTGAGCCCAATGATCGAAAAAACATCTCTTAAGGCTGCCTTTACGGCATCCGAAACCATCCCGCGGATAATCTGAACATCATTCGTTATGCGAGACATCAAGGCGCCGGTCCGTTCTTTTTGGAAAAATGACAGCGACAGGTCCTGCATACGGCCATACAGGCGGTCGCGCAATGTTTTGATGATGCTTTCACCCACATAGCTCATAAAATATTCCTGCCCGTACAATCCGATCCCGCGCAGGACATACACGATCACCAGGGCGACAGGCAAAAGTTTCAATTTTACCATATCCTGGGCTACGAATATGTCATCGATCACATATTTGCTAAGCCAGGCGGTTGCCGCCGTCGAAAAAGACACCAACACGGAACACCCCATGGCGATCCCCAGACGGAGGCGGTTTTCTTTAATCAGGGACGTCAGGTGTCTGTGACGTGGTTTTATTTCAATTCCGAATATTTTTTTCACTCGCCCCGGGTATTTTATGGTTAAAGAATTGATCGGCGCTATCTGTGATTCGGCACAGCTCCTGTTCCAGGCGTTGTCTCCAAATCTCCTCTTCCTTTTTATCAATATCCGCCGGCACAGTTACGGGTTCGCCGTAAATCACCCGGCACCGAGTGAAGGGATAGGGAAGGATAAATCGATCCCAGCTTGAAAAAATCTTCATTTTTTTGGCACTGTATGTCACCGGCACAATCGGATAGCCGGTTTTTTTGGCAAGTGTGATCACACCCGGCTGCACCACAAATCGCGGGCCCCGGGGTCCGTCCGGGACGATCACGGCCGGTTTGTTTTGGGTTTTCATAACACGTATCAGTACCGCCAGGGCCCGAATACCTCCTCTTGACGTTGACCCGCGGATGGTCTCATATCCCTGTCGTTTTAGGATTTGTGCAATAATTTCTCCATCTTTTGACTGGCTGACCAACGCCACGCCGTCATATCCCTTAAATATATAGCTGATAAGCAAAATCCGCGAGTGCCAAAAGGTGAGAATCCCTTTTTGAGCTGCAGCGATCGGCTTGATCTTCTCAAAACCGATCACATCAATCCGCGTTGTCCGGAACAGGACGTCAATCAAAAGCCTTCCCAAAGCACCGATAAGACGCCATTTGCAAAGATCGATGATGTGTAAGAGTTTATCTTTCAATTTTGGTTAAAGCCAATAACCATTAACATTTAACTAATACCCCTCCAGTTGAGCATTTTTCCGCTCAACTGGAGCTACAAGCATTTCCAGCGCGATTTCGGCCACGCGCTCCGAAGCCCCGGATCCGCCCAAACATTGTCTCAATTGAAGTAGTTCCTGCTGCAATTGTCGCCGTTGCGCCGTATTTTCCAATAACTCCCAAGCTTTCGCGGCAATTGTTTCCGGATCGGCTACTTTCTGAACCAGTTCGGCAACCAGTGGCTTACCGGCAATCAGATTGACGAGGCTGATGGCGTTTACCACACCGTGCCCGGATCGCATTCTTATATCGAGGTTTGCCGCACCAGGCCGAATCAGGGCTCTTCCAATCCAATAGCTCATCGGAGAGACCTTGTAGATGACCACCATGGGGATACCGCTGATTGCGGTTTCGAGTGTCGCCGTTCCCGATGCGACGATGGCTAACCGACAGCGGTGCAATATCTTCTCGACCCGACCCGAAACGATTTCCAAATTGAGACCGGCTGCGTGATCTTGAATCATCTCTTCCACGGTCTGACGATCAACCGAGGATGCCACCGAAATCGCAAATCTGATCCCGGCCATCTTCTTTTGGAGTTTGCCCGCCGCCGCAAGCATAACGGGTACATGCCTGGACACCTCTCTGTCGCGCGATCCGGGCAAAAGCCCGATTAAAGGGGCATCTCCGCTATCTGCCGTCAGGGTTTGGTGCACGGGCGGGATGTCCCCGTCCAGGAGTGGATGCCCGACAAACGTTACGGGAACCCCGTGCTTTTGATAAAATTCTTTTTCGAAGGGAAGGATAACGGCCATGTGATCCACCCGCCGGCGGATCTGATTCACGCGTCCTTTGC
>CAZNFS010000019.1:0-29361 GCA_964572695.1 uncultured Desulfobacteraceae bacterium | reverse complement strand
CCCTAACCGGTCGTCCCCCCTGCGCAATCCTTCTCGGCCTGGTGATTTTTCTAACTCTATACAGCACCTGGGAGTCATGGCAGGTAAAAGTAGAGCGCATCAAAATTACAACCCTCAAGCTTCCCGGGCACGTAAATCGGCTCCGGATCGCTCAAATATCAGACATTCATTTAGGTCTCCTGGCACGAAAAGGCCGCTTGAATTCCATCCTGCAAAAAGTGACGCAGGCAAATCCGGACATGCTGGTCAGCACCGGTGACATGCTGGATGGAAATGTTGGGCACCTTCCCGAGCTTGCGGAACTTTTCCATCAGGTTTCGACACCGTTCGGTAAATACGCCGTTACCGGTAATCACGAATTCTACAGTGGTATCGAAGATGCGATCGATTTTCATCACAAAGCCGGGTTTAAGTTACTGCATGGCGAAATTAAAACAATCCCCGGGATAATCAATATTGTCGGCGTAGATGATCACCCGGCCGTCGACTCCAAATCGGCCGATTTACTCCTCAATTCTGTCCCCAAGGAATTATTTACGCTCTTTTTGAAGCACCGGCCGGATATTGAGGAAAAAACTCTCGGCCGTTTCGATCTCCAGTTGTCGGGCCATACGCATGGCGGTCAGATCTTTATTTATAATTTTCTGGTCTCTCGTTCCTATTCCTATTTGCGAGGACTATTTGAGTTGCCCCGGAGCTCTCTTCTTTATGTAAATCGAGGAAGCGGAACCTGGGGACCGCAAATGCGTCTCTTGACGCCGCCCGAAATCACGTTGATTGAACTGGTCCCAAAACCGGTGGTACAGTAATTATTTCGCCTTAGCATTCGGCGAAGTTATAAATTACGGCTTGAGAAATCTGACGGAAAAATTTAAGATAGGATTTTTTTAAACCTTAGCGAGGCGCCTTGAGCCAAATTAAATCCCAGACAACTTTTATCATCGGTGGCTGCCGGAGCGGAAAAAGCTGCTATGCGCTCGAGCTGGGCCAAAAGCAGTCAGAACAGGACCGCATTTTTATCGCCACGTGCAAACCCCGGGACGAAGAAATGCAACAGCGGGTGGCCAAGCATCAAAGTGAACGAGATCCATCATGGAAAACGATGGAAATCCCCGTTCAAATCGACATGGCCATTGATGACTGCAGCCGGAAAGGTACGATTCTGGTGGTAGATTGTTTAACGCTATGGATCAGCAACCTACTTCTTGACAACCCGGGATTTAAGGCGATTGTTCCCTATATCGACCGTCTGACACATTCCCTCCGAAATGCCCGCGGGTCGGTGATACTGGTTTCAAACGAAGTGGGCACCGGGATCGTTCCGGAGCACGAACTTTCGCGCCTGTTTCGAGATGCGGTCGGATTTACCAATCAACAAATTGCCGCCTGTTCCGATGAGGTGATTTGGATGGTGGCCGGAATTCCGGTCTCAATTAAATGACCACCAAAATCGTAATGACCCGACTATGAAAGGACTTATTTCCGCCATACAGTTTATCACCCTCCTGCGCATCGGGAAGGTCGAGCATTTTGAGCCTCAAGGCATGATCCCCTTTTTTCCCATCGTGGGATTGATTCTGGGCGTTGTTGTCTCCCTTTTCGACTGGATTGTCCTGCAGCTCTTTTCCCGGCCGGTAGCCTCTTTTCTGGATGTTGTTGTTTTAATCGTCCTGACCGGCGCCCTGCACATCGATGGGCTGGGAGACATGGCCGACGGCCTTTTCGGGCATCATTCCCGCGAAAAGGCACTGTCCATTATGAAGGACAGCCGCATCGGCGCCATGGGACTGGTAGCGATTGTTTGTGCAATTGTCATCAAGTGGAGCGGGATCACCGGCCTTGAGGCACAGCGACATCTTATCCTCATCATTATTCCGGCTCTCTCCCGGGGGAGCATGCTGTTTGGAATACGCCTTTTGCCGTACGGAAGACCGGGGGGCGGCACCGGCCATCCCTTTTTTAGTCATGAATTAAACCTGCGCGCTTTTGCCGGATTGGCGCTTCCGCTGGTTCTAGCTCTGTTTTTGGGCTTAAGAGGGCTTTGGCTCAGCCTCGCTTTTATGATCCTCACCGGTGTTGTTCTGTACTACTACAAAAAGCGTCTGGGCTGCATTACCGGCGATATGTTAGGTGCCATGACAGAGGGCCTGGAGGCATTTCTTTTCTTATTCGCTTCGGCCTCATTACTTTAGCTGCCGTGGCCCGGCGTTTGCTGCGTTCCATCCAGACGGTCCTTGTTGCATTATCCATTGAATGTAATTGATGCGGATGCTATAAAAGAATGCTGTCTCAGTGTTTAAAAGAAAGGAGACCCAAATGAAATTTCGTGTGATTGCGACTGGTGCTCTACTTTTAGCAGCCCTATTTTTCGTTGCCATACCGCAAACGGCGGCCAAATCTCCGGGGCAGTTGCGCGCTATGAAACAGCGTGCCGCTAAAGTGACCCGGATGAAAAATAAGTATGTGACGCGCGTGCTTGAATATAACAATATACCTTATCAACTGACCCCCGATGGCATCATCGCTGGGCTCAAAATCGAGGGGAAATGGATTGAAGTGAACCGAATCGAAATTGTTCCTGTGGCAAATGAAGACGGGAGTGATCTTCAGGTTACAGGGCACGAGCTCTTTTTCTATACCAAAGATCAAATTCTCCATCTGGTCTCTTCTATGATCATTCGCTAATTTATCACAGAAAGGATGAAAAATAATGGCCCAGGACCCTAAAGTCGGCAATAAAGTGACCGCCACCATCACGGGCGTCAAGGGCGACTGCAACGCCGGACATCAGGTGGGCTTATCTGTATTTCGAACGTGAAAGTTGCTGAGAATGCTCTATCGTGTTTTAGCCGACCTTGTTGTCTTTTTTCACTTTCTTTTTATTATTTTTGTTTTGGTGGGAGGAATCGGCGCTTTATGGACCAGGCGTTTTTTTTGGGTGCACTTGCCGGCACTTATGTGGGGTGCCCTGATCGAATTTTGGGGATGGATCTGCCCTCTCACCCATCTTGAAAATTTATTTCTTGCAAAAGGCGGCCTCTATCCATACCATTCGGGGTTTATTGAACACTATATCATCCCGGTCGTATATCCGAGTTTTCTGACCAGGAAAATTCAATTCTTGTTTGGAATGGGCGTTTTAGCGGTTAACACATTGATTTATTGGAAAGTTTTTAAGTATTATCTAAAAAAAGAAAATTAACACACACAATTGGATTATCGCATCCGGCAAATCCAATTTAAATCAGGTGTCGCCATGTATCGCGAAAATTACATAAATTCACTTCGGACTGAACTTTTGGAAATGGTCGCCGAAACGCTAACCCCGGTGGCAGTACATTATGGCTACAGTGATGTTCCTTTGGAGACCAACATCAAATGGCGTCCTCTGGTTCTTGTCCTGGGCAACTATTCTTCAGGCAAATCAACCCTGATTAATGACTTTTTAGGTGCTTCCGTTCAAACCACCGGCCAGGCCCCCACCGATGATTCCTTTACAGTCATTACATTCGATGACGCCGTCACGGATAACGAGCTCGTCGAAATTACCGATCAGCGTGACGGCAAATTCCTCCTCAACGATCCTGAGTATCCGTTTGATATCTTAAAAAAACATGGTCAACGGTTTGCTTCGCATTTTCAGCTTAAAAAGGTCAACTCCCCCTTTCTAAGAAGCCTCGCCATCATCGATACCCCCGGAATGCTCGACAGCATCACTGAGCGGGATCGTGGGTATGACTATCAAGAGGTCATTGGCGACTTTGCCCAGCTCGCCGATCTGGTCCTTGTCATATTTGACCCCCACAAAGCCGGTACGGTGCGTGAAGCCCATACCAGCCTTAGAGAAACCTTGCCGGCGCGTACGTTTGAAGATCGGGTCCTTTTTGTCTTGAACCGGGTCGATGAATGCGCCTCTCTGATTGATCTTTTGCGTGTCTATGGGACCCTTTGCTGGAACCTGTCCCAAATAACCGGCCGCAAGGATATCCCGACGATTCATCTAACCTACTCATCCCATGCCGTCGCCAAACCGATCGAAACAAGCGATGCGGATCAGGGTTACCTCAAACAGCTCGAAAATCAGCGCGAAGAGCTGAAAAACGCCATTTTGCAGGCACCTAAACATCGCCTCGACCATCTGGCGACATTTATTGAGACCCATGGTGAGCGATTGTCTCATTTCCTGGAAGCGCTCATGGCATATCGCAAGAACTCCAATCGCTTCCGCTTGAAATACTCGATTGCCGGACTTCTGTTCAGTCTCCTATGCGGCAGCGGGGCGCTTGCTTTTTCGGTATCGACTCAACTTCTTCCTCAAGGAGATCCTTTTTTAAATTTGAGTGTCGGCGGGGGGGTGACGCTTATTCTTTTTTTGCTTTGGACAACCCTGTTGATGCAATATTTTTCATCCCGATTTCACCGCAAACGCCTGCAGGATATTGATACGCTTACGCCATTAGGAAATCAAACCCGCAAAGACA
The DNA here is from genome assembly GCA_964572695.1 of uncultured Desulfobacteraceae bacterium. Classification (GTDB taxonomy): domain Bacteria; phylum Desulfobacterota; class Desulfobacteria; order Desulfobacterales; family CAZHA01; genus CAZHAH01. The sequence continues at coordinate 24,880 of CAZNFS010000019.1, read as the reverse complement.
GCTGGGAATCGATCCGGGATCTGGTTGACACTTATCTTAAAAAGACCAGGGGAAACTTTCCCCAGCGCGAAGTCAAAAAAGAGTACGATGCCGTTTATGCCGTTTATGAAAAAGGCTCTAAGGAAATACGCGAAGCATTGAATGAACTGGCGGCTATCGCCCCGGATGAATCTCCCCAAAAACCCGATTCGCTCCCACCTCTATAAAACTATTGCCAAAATATTCCTTTCTGTTATTTAGGAACCAATTTTTAGTTCAGCTTAAATTTTGGCAAAACCCCTTTAAAAGGAGGTAATTGTTTATATGGAATATTCGTGCAGCCCTGATGGGCAAAAATTCAAACTCCCCCAGGAAACTGAATATCAGGCTGAAGTCGATCGGCTTCAAAAACTTGTTCAGGCCAAACGTGATCAAGGATACGAAATCGTCGTTGTTATGGGGGTTGGCTTTGTCGGAGCGGTTATGGCGGCCGTAGTGGCTGACTCGGTGGACAAACAAACGGGCAAGCCCGGAAAATTCGTCATCGGCATGCAAAGACCGAGCACCAGGAGCTACTGGAAAATCCCACTTTTTAATCAGGGGATTTCACCGGTCCAGGCCGAGGACCCGGAAGTGGCACCCATGATCGCAAGATGCGTGAATGAGAAACACACCCTAACTGCCACTTTTACCTACGATGCCCTTCAGCTGGCCGACGTTTTGGTGGTGGATGTACAATGCGACTATATTAAGGAGGATTTGGGAAATCTTGTCTCCGGTTATGCCGACATCAGTGCGCTGGAAGAAAGTTTTAAAAAAATCGGGCAAAAAATAGCGCCCGGCTGCCTTGTGCTGATCGAAACCACCGTCCCGCCCGGTACCACCGAATATATTGCCCATCCGATTATCAAGAAATCCTTTACCGAGCGGGGAATTGAAAGCGATCCATTGCTGGCCCACAGCTTCGAGAGGGTAATGCCGGGCAAGAACTACGTTCAGTCGGTCAGGGATTTTTGGCGCGTGTGCAGTGGCATTAATGCAGAAAGCCGTCAAAGAGTGTCCCGCTTTCTTACCGATGTCATCAATGTCGAAGCCTACCCTTTAACCGTGCTGGATCGACCGATTGAAAGTGAAACATGTAAAATCATTGAAAACAGCTATAGAGCGACCATTTTGGCCTTTATGGATGAATGGAGCCGTTTTGCAGAAACCAACGGCGTCGATCTGATCAAAGTCATCCAGGCCATAAAGGTCCGTCCGACCCACGACAACATCCTTTTCCCCGGTCCGGGAATCGGCGGATATTGCCTGCCCAAGGACGGTGGCCTGGGGCTTTGGGCCTACCGGCATTTAATGGGCTTTGAGAATGAAATTTTCAAAATCACTCCTCAAGCCATCGATATCAATGATACCCGGGCATTGCATGCAACTCAGCTTGTGCGCGATGCGCTGCGCAATATGGGACGGCTCGTGGCCTCTTCGCGGATATGCCTTTTAGGTGCCTCATACCGTGAGGATGTGGGCGATACGCGTTATAGCGGATCGGAAATAATCGTGCGAAAACTAACCGAAATGGGAGCCGAGGTCAAAGCCCACGATCCCTATGTGCAACACTGGTGGGAGCTTGAGAATCAAAGGGTTTACCCTGCGGTGGGCTCCGGCCTGGCTCGGTTTTTCCGAAATCAAGACCAGCTTGATGAATTCCGCATGTCCGACGACCTGGCGCAAGCCATCATGGGTTCTGAAGCCCTCATCCTTGCCGTTCGACACAAGGAATATTTGGAACTAGCCCCCGAAGAAGTCGTTAAAATGGCGGGTGCGCCTCTGGCGATTATCGATTGTTTTGGTATCTTGGACGATATCAAAATCGAACGCTATTTCGAGCTGGGCTGTGAAGTAAAAGGCCTCGGGCGCGGGCATATTAATCGGATCAAGGACAGCGTACGTAAACGCAAGATGTCCCGACAGAGTTGATTGAAAGGCTCACTATGAAAGTACTCATTACGGGGGGGGCCGGCTTCATCGGCTCCCATCTGGCCGAAGCGTGTCTTAAAAAAGGCCATGATGTTTATCTGATCGACGACCTTTCTACCGGCACACTCGATAATATCAAACATCTTCAAGAAGATTCTCGTTTAAAAGACCGGTTATTCGTGACCATCGATACGATTTTGAATCACGAAGCAATGATAGAGCTGACCGGCATCTGTGACGTGGTGTTCCATTTGGCCGCCGCTGTCGGAGTAAGGTATATTCTTGAAAATCCGCTGGCCTCAATCAAGACAAACATTCAGGGTACTGAAAAAGTCCTTGAGTTGTGCACCAAGTTTAAAAAGAGAGTATTAATTGCTTCCACCTCAGAGGTTTACGGCAAACATCTGCATGCACCGCTTGTAGAAACCGATAACATTATTTACGGACCATCCAGCAAATTTCGATGGAGCTATGCCGCTTCAAAACTGATGGATGAATTTTCGGCCCTGGCTTACTGTCGAACGATGGGATTAAAGGTCGTCATCGCCCGCCTTTTTAATACCGTCGGGCCGAGACAGACCGGGGCCTATGGAATGGTTGTGCCTAGATTCGTCTCCCAGGCCCTTAAGCACAAACCGTTAACGGTATATGGCGACGGGAAACAGACCCGAACTTTTTCATATGTAGAAGACGTTGTCGAGGCGCTCGAGGCGCTGATCCTGACCGAAGCGGCCGTCGGCGAAGTCTTTAATATCGGCGGAACTGAAGAAATCTCCATGCGCCTTCTGGCCGAAAAGATAATCGCAGCAACCGCATCCAAATCAACCATCCAGCTGATTCCATATGAAGAAGCCTTTGAAAAGGATTTTGAGGATATGCAGCGGAGGGTACCCGGTATTGACAAGATAAGGGAAGTGCTCGGTATTCAACCCCAAACCGATCTCGACACCATTCTGAACCGTGTTATCGAATATATGCGGCGAGATTATGACCTGGAAAAATGACACGCAGATAATTGACCAACTGAACCAAAAATAAATCCGCTAAACTTGGTGATTTTTTAAAAAGTCGTAAATTCAACTATAGAGATGGCTATGTAAAAAGGTTCATATACAAGGCGTAGTATTTTTTCAGAAATGAGGCTATACAAGTAGTATGCCGAGTGTCTGAAAAAATATTACAACGCAGTAGATGGGACTTTTTACGACGCCATCAAACTTTATATTTTCCAAATTCCTCCGGTGACAAATTTTCAAGATATTCGGCCCATTTTTTCCCTTTTTCGCTTTGATCCAGAATTTCGGCCTCTCCTTCAAATATCTTCGATTTTTCAATCACCGCATCATCCACATAAATTGGGGCTTCAAATCTAATCGCCATGGCTATCGCATCGCTGGGACGTGCATCCATGCTAAAAGAGTTTTCTTCCGAACGGAAGTGTATTTTAGCAAAAAAAGTGTTGTCCTTTAGATCACAAACCTCCACTTTGGAAATACGGATGTTCAGGAGTTCGCTGAAGTTTTTAAAAAGGTCATGCGTCATGGGTCTGTCAAATTTGATTTTTTGAATCGCCGAAGCGATTGAAGTGGCTTCGAGCAATCCGATCCAAATGGGTATGGCCCGATTATCATCCTCCGCTTTCAGAATAATAATGGGCGTATTGGATGATGGATCCATTGTAAGGCCTGCAATGGTCACCTTACGCTGCATGACTTTTTCCTCCCTTTATATCGGAAAGCCCGGGCGCGATCTCATTCGCCGTTCCCCATAGAGAATGCGCAAAGGCCGCCTCGATGCTGACGCTTATGATTCTTCCGATCAGGTCCGTTTCATTCATGTGCCGGGTAAAAGCTTCTTCGGAAATTTGAAAATTGACCACCTTATGGGTTGTTGTCCGGCCGGTCCATTGGGCACCCAAAAGCGCCGTCGTTTCTGATCGGGCATTTTCTTTTTTGCTTAAGCCCTCCACCAGGATCAAGGCATCAGATCCGACCAGGGCCGTATTTTTCTGCCTTGTGAATTGTTCCTGCAAAGTTAACAGTTCTTGCAGCCTTTCTGTTTTTTCCTGGTCGGATACTTTCTCCCCAAAACGGGTTGCGGGGGCGTTGGGACGATCCGAATATTTAAACGCAAATGCGCCATCGTATTGCACCGTTTCCAGTAAATCAAGCGTTTCTTTGAAATCACTTTTGGTCTCACCCGGGAATCCCACGATAATATCGGACGTGATCGCAATATCGGGACAAATGCCGCGCAGTTTGTCTATCTTGGCGATATACTCCTTCCGATTATATTTGCGATTCATGCGTTTCAAAATCCGGTCCGAACCCGATTGGACCGGCAAATGAATATGATTGCATAGTTTAGAGAGATTTGTGAAGGCATAGATGAGCGACTCGGAAAGATCCTTGGGATGGGAGGTGGTAAACCTTATTCGCTCCAATCCGTCGAGTTCGTCGAGCATGGCCAAAAGTTCGGGGAAAGTACAAAGACGCTCTTTTTTCCCGTAGCTGTTTACATTCTGTCCCAACAATGTAACCTCTCTGACTCCCGATGCAACCAATGCCTGAACCTCTTTGAGGATATCTGACGGTTTACGGCTTATTTCTCTGCCTCGCACCGCCGGAACAACACAATACGTACAATAATTATCACAGCCACGCATGATGGTGACAAACGCCGTGGCCTGGCGAGTATTTTCCATATTTGCGGCCAAGGCTGATTCGTCAATTGTTTCGGTCAGTTCCACATCCACGAGCCGGTGTCGCTTTGATGCGATTTTATCCAGCATGGCGGGCAGCCGGTTAACCGCGCGCGTACCGAACACAAGATCGACAAAGGGGACACGCTTCAATATCTTTGCGCCTTCCTGCTGGGCCACGCACCCGCCGACACCGATGATAAGCGCGGGCTTTTTTCTTTTGAGGTTTATGAGCCGGCCCAAAAAACTGAACGTTTTTTGTTCCGCCTTGTCCCTGACCGAACATGTATTTACAATTATCAAATCTGCCTTCTCGATCGAAGTCGTCGTTTGATAGCCGCAAGCTTCCAGTTTTTTTTCTATCTGTCGGGAATCATACACGTTCATCTGACACCCGATGGTGTTGATATAAAAATACTTTGTTTTTGCTTCGTTTTCCCTCATAATACCGTTCATCTCCGGCCAGACGCTGAATCAAGAGGACTTGTTTGGTGCAAAATCGCAAGGCTCAAGCATTAATTCTGCTTCCAAATCCGCCAGCACAAGATCCACATCGCATTCGCATCCCGGCGCGATGCTGAGACATATCTTCCCCATTACCGGATCGAGTGTTCTCAGCATTGCAATTCCGTCATAAGCCTCAATAATGAATTTGAGATAGGCAATTGCGGTTCGATCGACACGGTAATATCGCTTAATTGTTTCCACATCAACACTCAAAAGCGTTTTACAATATCAAAATTGGAATTGTTCTGACCTGAATTATAAGATATGACATCCCCATGATAAAGCAATGGCAAGCCCTTGAGCCCGATTCTGATTCGATTGGGCTGCTATCAAAAGCGTTGCATTTTCAAGATGTAACGGCGGCCGTTCTCGTCAATCGCAACATACGAACACCCGATGACGCCCGCCGGTTTATCAAAGCCTCCCTGAGTGATTTACGCCCCCCGTTTTCGATCAAAGATATGGAAGTGGCGGTCGGTCGAATTTATACCGCCCTAACCGATGCTGAAAAGATTCTAATTTTTAGCGACTATGATGTTGATGGAATCACTTCCACCGTTTTGTTGCTTGAGTTTTTGCGACAGATCGGGGCCGATGTCTCCTACTATATCCCGAACCGCATGAATGAAGGCTATGGTCTTCAGTCTTCACACATAACCGAATATGCCTCGCAAAACCAGATCGATCTGATCATCACCGCCGACTGCGGTATGGGCAGTCACTCTGCGATTGAAGCGGCCCGAGATCAGGGGATTGATGTGATCGTGACCGATCACCACAAACCTTCACAGCAGTTGCCACCTGCGGTGGCTGTCATTAATCCCAATCGCATCGACTGCACGGCCGGTTTCGAGGAACTCGCCGGCGTTGGTGTTGCCTATACCCTTTTGATATGCCTGCGAAAATATCTGCGCCAAAAGGGGTTTTGGCAAAACCGGCTTGAGCCGAATTTAATTCATTTTTGCGATTTGGTGGCCCTTGGAACCATTGCCGACATGGTGCCCCTTAGACGCGAAAACCGTATCTTTGTCAAGGCCGGACTGGACAAGATCAATTCAAGCCCTCGCATCGGCATAGCAGCCATGCGCGCATCGAGTGGAACTCACAAGGATTTTTTAACGGCCGAAGATGTTGCTTTTCAAATCGCCCCGCGCCTGAATGCCCCCGGCAGAATGGCGCATGCTGCGGCCGCGGTCGATCTGCTTCTTTCAAATAATTTGACTGAAGCGACCCGGTTTAGCAAAACAATCAATCAAATGAACAGCGTTCGTCGGGAGACGGAACAGAAAATCCTGGAAGATATTTTTGATTATTTAAACCGAAATCGATTTTTGTTGAAACGCAGCAGCCTTGTATTGTCTGAAAAAGACTGGCACGAAGGCGTTTTGGGAATTGTCGCCTCGCGCCTTGCCAAACGGTACGCCCGTCCGGTCGCGCTGGTTTCCATAAAAGACGGCATGGGAAAAGGCTCCGCCCGAAGTATCCCCGGCCTTGAGCTTCACAAAGCGCTCTCGACCGTTTCCGACCATCTTGAAAAGTTTGGCGGGCATGCCATGGCGGCAGGATTTACGATAAATCCAGATAAAATCGAATCATTTAAAACAAAATTCGAACAGACCGTCAAAGAAATGACCCGCGCAGAAGATTTGACACCGAAACTGATAATAGACTGCGAACTCAATTTTGACCAGATTTCCGACGGTCTGGTAAACGAAATTGAATCCTTAGAGCCCTTTGGCACCGGAAACCGGGAGCCTTTGTTTACGGCCAACGCCATCAAAGTCGTATCCGAAAAAATCGTTGGACAAAACCACCGCCGGATGCAACTGGCGCAACCTCCATCCGGCAAACACTTTAACGCGATTCAATTCAATGTCGACTCAACCCAGCCGTTGCCCGGCTTTTTCGATCGAATCGCCTACCGCATTCGCTGGAATCGATGGAATGGCCGGCAAATGATGCAAATCATTATCGAAGATAGCCGGTAAGGCATCTTCAAAAAATATATTTAGTTTTTTATTGCAATATGGATAAGTTACAGCTATGGTATTCGATGTCCATAGCCTAAAGGAAGCGAGGTGAAATTCTATGTCCAAGGTCTTTCGGACGAAAACACATGAGTCATCAATTCTTTCTAAAATCGAGTCTTCGAGAGAACGTGCCCGCAGGCAGGCGATTACCGCTGTAAGAGATCATATCGATTCTCTTTCCAACTCAATCGCCATGAAACTGATTGAAAGTAATCTGGTCGAAACCACCAGTAAAAATTCCCTTGAAGATCAGATCAAGGGTTGCCTCGGAAAGCTGAGCCGCGCCGATGATTTTGATATCGATTATCAGATCGCGCCGATTCGCGGTCTCGTGCCACAACCGCACATCGTCAGTCTTTACGTTACCGCCTTTGTTATCGAGCAGCTCATCAACCACAAAGACGTGGTTGATATCTTTGGCTCTGATGAGGATATCTATTTAAGTATCACCCAACAAGTCAAAAAATTCCTTCCTCTGTAATGCGGCCCTCTTTTCATCCCAGGCTGCTCAATGGTCCATTAGGTGATCCGGGCCTTTTTATCCCGTTTTCCTTTGAAAGGCGCGCGCTAATTTTCGATCTGGGCGATCTGCATTCCCTTCCGTCCCGCGATATTCTCAAAATCAGCCATGTATTCGTGACCCACACCCATATGGATCATTTTATCGGCTTTGACCGGCTGTTGCGGTTATTCCTCGGCCGTGAAAAAATACTCTATATTTACGGTCCTGAAGGTTTCATTGACAACGTCGCCGGCAAACTCAACGCATACACCTGGAACCTGGTTGAAAATTTTACGCATGAATTTGTTTTGATTGTCAGCGAAGTTAATGCCACTCAAGTTTCGACCCGTGTTTATGCCTGTCGCCGGGGATTTCATCCAACCCGCAAAAAGGTCGCCAAAAAGGAGACCGGCCATCTCGTTTGTGAACCCGCTTTAACGATATCTGCAATCGAACTGGATCACACCGTCCCCTGCCTTGGTTTCAGCATTGAGGAAAGATATCACATCAATATTTTAAAGGACCGAGTCGCGTCCCTGGGACTCGAAATCGGCCCCTGGTTGAACCGCTTTAAGGCGTCTCTTTTTAATGCGCAGGATCTCCATTCGGAGTTTAAAGTGGGGACCGAAGACCGGGAGCAAAAAACCCGCACATTTGTTTTGGGAGATTTGGCCAAACAGATTGCCTTGATCACGCCCGGCCAGAAAGTGACCTATATTGCCGATGTGGCCTACACCCAAGCCAATTCCCGCAAAATCACGGCCTTTGCCAAAGATTCGGACCATCTCTACATCGAAGCGGCATTTTTAGAAAAAGACCGCGACCTTGCAGCCGGGAAATTTCATCTCACCGCCTGGCAGGCCGGAAGGCTTGCCGGGGAAGCCAACGCTAAACAGATGACCCCTTTTCATTTCTCTCCCCGCTATACCGGGCAGGAACATTTACTGGTACAAGAGGCCCAAACCGCGTTTCATAAATATCGCGCTTAAAGCAAAAGTAATCGTTCAGGGGACTATCGCAAGATACTGGATGCTGGTTTCTGGATACTGGATACTGAATAATAATAAGACCAGATCCTGGTCCAACATCAAGTATCGAGTATCAAGTATCCAGGCGCGCAACGACCCACCCGGCTCGGCTGAGCTCGTCGCAGGCTGAACGTTGAACCTGTGAACGGTTACTAATTCTGATAGAATTGCCTTATCTTTGCGACCACGTATTCCTGCTGCGCCTCGGTAAGCTCGGGATATATGGGAAGGGCCAGGGTATGTTCGGCGGCGTGTTCTGCGTTGGGGAAGTCCCCGGGTTTGTAATTTAAGTATGCAAAGCAGGCTTGAAGATGCGGCGGTACCGGATAATAGATCTCTGTCCCAATCCCGGACGCATTTAAATGGTGCCGCAATTGATCTCTTTTTGCTTTCACGCTGATGACAAATTGATTAAAAATGTGCCTTCCTCCGGTTTCAAGCGGCAATTCAACGATATCGTCCATCCCGGCCTTGTGAAATAAATCTCTATATTTACGCGCGTTTTCCTGTCGACCACGAGTCCATTTGTCAAGATGCTTAAGCTTTATCAAAACAACGGCCGCCTGGAGCGCATCAAGCCTGAAGTTCCCACCTACCATATGGTGATAATATTTGGGTTTGGAACCATGCGCTCTCAAGATACGCAATTTTTCATTAAATTCATCCGAGCTAGTGGTGACGGCCCCGCCGTCTCCGAAAGCGCCCAGATTTTTGGTGGGAAAAAAAGAAAAGCAGCCGTAGTCACCCATCGATCCGGCCCGGTTGCCCTCATACTCAGCACCGATCGCCTGCGCCGCATCTTCAATAATACAAAGGTCATATTTTCGAGCAAGCTCCCTGATCGGTTTCATTTGAGCACACTGGCCGTATAAATGGACAGGAATAATCGCCTTCAGTTTTTGGCGCAGCGCCGAGGGCATTTTGACCAAAACCTGATCCAGGCTTTCAGGAGAAATATTATATGAATAGGGATCGATATCCACAAAAATCGGCTGTGCACCAAGGCGGGCAATGCACCCGGCCGTGGCGAAGAAGCTGTAGGCTGTTGTAATAACCCCATCATCGGGTTCGATACCCGCTGCCATAAGGGAAACTAAAAGCGCGTCCGTCCCGGAAGAAACCCCTACGGCATGTTTTGTGCGGCAATATGCTGCAATCTCTTTTTCAAAGTCCTCAACCTTGGGCCCTAAAATAAAGTGCTGGCTGTCAAATACCTCGTCAACGGCCTCCCGGATCTCCTGCTTGATAGTTTGATACTGACTTTTGAGATCAAGCAGCGGCACTTTGATGACATCCTTAGCCGCAGGGTCGTCTTTCTGCTTCAAAACAGCCCGGCGGCCCCGAGTCTGCGTTTCCTCTTTATGGGTATAAAATTCCGGGCGCTCTTCTGCTTTAAGTTGTTCAACAATCGTTTTCACATCCCGGCTATGGTCCAAATCGGACACAAATACGGAATCAGATGTTTCGACAATAACCAGATCCTTTACGCGGTTGGTTGCGACCAGACGCCCATGGCTCATAATCAAACTGTTTTCGGTTTCTTTGGATATAACATCTCCCATAATGACATTCCCTTTCTCATCCGCAGGGAGATAGTCATATAACGATTTCCACGAACCGATATCGCTCCATCCAAATCCTGAAGGCACCAGCGCCCCCCGGGCAGTTTTCTCCATGATGGCGTAATCAAACGAGATGTTGGGAAGATTTTTATACCCTTCCCAGGCGCTGTTCTCCTTGGACTCAACCAGACGCCGCATTTCTTTTAGAATTTCAGGCGCATGCATTTCAAACTCCTTAACCATAACTGAAGCTTTAAACGCAAACATGCCGCTATTCCAATAAAAATTTCCCGCCTTTATATAATTCCCGGCCTTATTAATATCCGGCTTTTCGACAAACCGCTTTATCTGGACCGCCTCGCCCGATATTCGACTCCCACCTTCGATATACCCGTAGCCTGTTTCAGGATAATCCGGCCGGATTCCAAAGGTCACGATATAATCTCTTTGGGCCAGATCCAGGGCTGACTTTAAGGTTGTGTGAAATTGACTGATGTCTCCGATAACATGATCTGCCGGGAATATACCTAAAAGCGCATCGGGAGTTTCCCTCAAAATGAAAAGCGTCGCCAGAAGAACTGCCGGAGCGGTATTACGACCGCACGGTTCGCCGATTATGTTGCCCTCGGGGCTCATCCCGGCTTCTTGAATACGCGCTGCGATTTCGAGCGCATGTTCTCCTCCGCACACAATCCGAATATTTTGTGAATCGATTACCGGCGTCAGCCTTTTAACCGTACTTTGGATTAAAGATTCATTCCCGGCGAACCCGACAATCTGTTTTGGAAAAAGATGTCTTGATACCGGCCAGAGCCGTGTTCCGGACCCGCCTGCCAGCAGTACGGCATATACTTTCGTTTCTTTCACACGCATATCTCCCTGCTATTTTATGGGGTTAGTTTCTTAATAATGGATTTTGTGTATTATGGCAAAAAGGTTCACACTGAATGCAACACCACTATCGGCAAGATACTGGATGTTGGTTTCTGGATACTGGATAATAAAAAGACCCTAATCTTCGTCCAATATCAAGTATCGAGTATCAAGGCGCGGAGCGACCTCCACCAATCGACAATCAACAATCAACAATTCATTACCGCGACGGCCTGATGGGACTGCATACCGTTTCAAGTGCTTTATACCCGCACAGATCATTCACTTCACGAGTCAAGGATGCACCGGCCCTGACTTTAATGCTATCATGCAGTGCGATGACTGTCTCTGTTTTCTCCGAGTCCTGGAGATTAATAAAAGTTTTACACGATCCGGGATTTCTTTTGAGGATATCATGCAGTTTTAACAACACCGCTTCGTCGGTTCGATTATTATCCAAAGTAAGCTGGACGCTTGCCGTCCATGTCTCTTCCGCTTTTTCCATCGGAATAACCATGTCCGCCAGCAGCTTTACCGACTTCTCGTCCCGCTGTATATTCCCCTGAATGAGAATTGGATTATCCTCCACCAAAAGTTCGCTTACGGTCGGATAAACCGAGGAAAAAAGCGTTGCTTCAATCGATCCGTAAAGATCCTCAAGGGTAACAAATGCCATTTGATCACCTTTTTTAGTCATGATGGTCTTGACATTTGCCACAACACCGCCGATTCGTACCATTTCGGCGTCTGGAAATTCTTTCAAAGACGCGCTGTCGGCGTTGGTGAATTTCTCCATAATACTTTCATATCTTGTCATGGGATGACCTGATACATAAAAACCGAGCGACTCTTTCTCAAAAGCCAAACGCTGCTTTTCTTCCCATTCCTCTATTTCAGGCATTTGGGGCGTGTTGACGGTTTGCTGATTTGGTCCTGTCTCAAACAAGCCGATTTGAGGATCGAGCCTTTCCTTTTGTACGCGCTGGCCATAATCCAGGGCGTCTTCAAAAATAGCCCATGTCCTGGAACGATATTCTCCAAATGAATCAAAGGCACCGCATTTTATAAGGCTCTCCACAACGCGCTTGTTGATTTTATTCCAATTGACCCTTTCACAAAAATCAAAAACCGACCTGAATTTTGTTTCCTGTCGAACTTCGATGATGGAATCGATGGCCCCTTCGCCAACATTCTTAACCGCCTTTAAACCGAATCTGATTTTTGATCCCGATACGGTGAATTCCTTAACACTTTCATTGATATCCGGCGGTAAAATCTCAAGGTCGTGACTGCGGCATTCAGCAATATATTTTACGATACCATCGGTTGACTGCATTTCACTTGTTAGGAGAGATGCCATGAATTCAACCGTGTAATGCGTCTTTAAGAAAGCGGTCTGGAAGGCGATCAAGGCGTATGCGGCGCTGTGCGATTTATTAAAACCATATCCGCCGAATTTTTCGATCAGATCAAAAATCTTTTCCGCTTTGTCTGCCGCTATCCCTTTTTCGGAAGCACCTTTAAGAAAACGTTGTCTGTGGGTGGCCATGATCTGCGGGATTTTCTTTCCCATGGCTTTGCGCAAGTCATCCGCTTCGGCCATCGAATATTTAGCCAACGTTCCCGCAATCTTCATCACCTGTTCCTGATATACGATGACGCCGTACGTCTCCTTGAGTATCGGTTCCAGTTCGGGCGTTAAATATTCAACCGCTCTTTTCCCGTGCTTTCTCTCAACAAAGTCCTCCACCATACCGCTATCCAGCGGCCCCGGGCGGTAGAGTGCCACCAGCGCAATGATATCTTCGAAAGTTTCGGGTTTAAGGCGGATTAAGAGATCCTTCATCCCCGAACTTTCAAGCTGGAAAACACCGTTGGTATCACCGGATGCCAGCAGGCCATAGGTATCGGGATCTTTTAAATTGAGATTTGTGATATCCGGTGCTTCTTTTCCTTGTGCTTTAATGACCGCAAGCGTACTTTCAATCACAGTCAGGTTCCGCAGGCCTAGAAAATCAAACTTGACCAGCCCGATTTTCTCAACACACGTCATGTCAAATTGGGTAACCACCTCTCCTTTCTTCCCCCGATATAAAGGCAGATATTCCATCAGGGGCCGATCTGAAATGACAACCCCCGCTGCGTGAGTGGACGCATGCCGGGGAAGTCCTTCCAGAACCCGGCAGATTTTCATTAGATCGGCAACTTCCGACCTCGTTTTGATCATCTCTCTTAGCCGGGGTTCAGATTTAATGGCGCTGTTCAGGCTGATATTCAATACATCCGGAACGCATTTGGCAATGATGTCAATTTCACGTAAAGGAATATCCAGGGCCCTTCCCACATCTCTGATAACCGCCCGTGTCTTTAATTTCCCAAATGTGATAATCTGGGCCACATAATCTCCACCCCCATACTTATCGACAACATACTTAAATACCTCTTCGCGACCGTTGATACAGAAATCGACATCGATATCAGGCATGCTTTTGCGCGCGGGATTAAGGAATCGTTCAAAGATCAGCCCGTATTCTATTGGATCAAGATCTGTAATACCGAGGCTGTAAGCGACAAGGCTTCCAGCCGCCGACCCTCTTCCGGGACCTACCGGAATATGCTTCTCTTTGGCATGGTGGATAAAATCGGCCACAATTAAAAAGTAACCAGCAAAACCCATGCTGCGGATAATCCCGATCTCGTCCTCAAGGCGATCATCGTAAATCTTTTTCTCAAGCTTCTTCTCTTTCTTCAGAATGAGCTTTATTCTGCTTTCAAATCCTTGCCTCACTTGTTTTTCAAAGAGATCTTCGGTTGAGTCTTCAAGGTCGGTTTCAAAATTGGGGAAATGATAGGTATTCAGATCGAATGAAAGATCACATCGTTTAGCAATATCGACCGCGTTGTCAAGCGCGTTGGGATAATCCTTAAAATCGGCATACATCTCTTCTTTCGGTTTGAAGTAGAGCTGGTCGGTTCTGAACTTAAGCCGTTCTTTGTCATAAATGGTCTTTCCGGTCTGGATACATAACAACACATCATGTGCACGAACATCCTCTTTGTCTAGATAGTGGCAATCATTCGTCGCCACGAGGGGTATCGAAAGCTTTTGACCCAGCTCCAGCAACGTCTGATTAACCACATCCTGGGCCTCAATGCCGTTATTTTGGACTTCAAGAAAAAAATTCCCTTCTCCCAAAATGCCTAAATACTCGCGCACGGCATCCTCAGCGTCCTTAAGCCGGTTTGCCTGCACGATCATAGGGATTTCACCGTGCAGGCAGGCTGACAGCCCGATAAGTCCTTTGTGATACTCTTTTAGCAGTGTTTTATCGATACGGGGTTTGTAGTAAAATCCTTCCAGCTGTCCGATTGAGGCCAAGCGGCACAAATTCCGGTATCCCTCCTGATTTTCAGCCAGAAGAATGAGATGGGAAAGGCCTTTGTGGTCCAGCGGTGTTCTGTCTTTCATGCTTCGCGGTGCGACATAACACTCACATCCGATAATCGGTTTGATGCCGGCTTTATTCGCCTTTTCGAAAAAATCGAACACACCGAACATGGTTCCATGATCGGTGATGGCAACTGAATTCATTCCAAATTCTGCCACCCGCTCCAAAAGCGGGTCGATTCTTATGGCGCCATCTAACAGACTGTATTGAGTGTGAACGTGTAAATGTACAAATTCAATATCGGCATTTGTCATTAACAGCCTCTTCCCTGCGATTGTTTTGCACCGGTTTTTGTAAGATATTTTCGTTTATTCGAGTCGGTAATTGGGCGCCTCCTTTGTAATAATAACATCATGCACATGACTTTCACGCATACCCGCCGGGCTGATTTTTACAAAGCGCGCCTTTGCCCTCAGCTCATCAAGCGTTCGACATCCGAGATACCCCATCCCGGCTTTGAGCCCCCCGATCATTTGCAGTAGGTTTTCGTTCAGTGAGCCTCTGTAAGGAACCCGTCCGACAATGCCTTCCGGAACTAGCTTGTCTCTATCGACGGCTTCGCTTTGATAATAGCGATCGCGGCTGCCCTTTTTCATGGCCTCTATTGAACCCATGCCCCGGTATACTTTGTAACTGCGGCCTTGAAATATGATCAATTCCCCGGGACTCTCTTCTGTTCCCGCCAAAAGCCCGCCCAGCATCACCGTGTGGGCCCCTGCTCCAATGGCTTTGGTAATATCTCCGGAAAACCGGATGCCGCCATCGGCAATCAAAGGAACACCTGATTTGCTCGATATGGATCGGCAGTTCATAATGGCGGTTATTTGCGGCACACCGATCCCCGCAACCACACGGGTGGTACAAATCGAACCGGGGCCGATTCCGATTTTAACGCCGTCCACTCCGGCTTTGATTAGATCTTCGGCCCCCTTTCCCGTACCCACGTTTCCGGCGATCAGCTCGATTGAATCAAAGGCGTCTTTCAAAACCTTCACTGCTCGAATAACATTCTCGGTATGCCCATGAGACGTATCGATCAATAAAACATCGGCCCCGGCTTTCAGAAGCGCGCCAGCGCGCTCTTCCATGTCGGGCCCCACTCCCACGGCCGCACCCACGCGCAGCCGTCCCATGCGGTCTTTACTGGCATTGGGGTATTTTTTTATCTTTTCGATGTCCTTTATCGTTATCAAGCCCTTCAAGCGGCCTTTTTTATCAGTCACCAAAAGTTTCTCGATGCGGTGCTCATGCAACATCTTTTTCGAATCTTCCAGGGAAATCCCTTCCGAAACGGTTACCAACTTCTCTTTGGTCATCACCTCGGAAACCTTTTTTTCCAAATCGGTTTCAAATCTTAAATCACGGTTGGTTACGATACCGACCAGTTGATCCCCATCGATTACGGGCAAACCCGAAATGCGATATTGTTCCATCAAGCGCATCACCTCATGCACTTTTTGCTCCGGATGAATGGTTACCGGTTCAATGATCATCCCGCTTTCAGATTTTTTGACCTTGTCAACTTCGAGCGCCTGACTTTTTAAGCTCATGTTACGATGAACAAACCCAATCCCGCCTTCTCGCGCCATACTGATAGCTGTACGTGATTCCGTCACCGTGTCCATTGCGGCGCTAACGATTGGAATGTTAAGCGTCAAATTCCGTGTCAGGTGCGCGGTTGTATTGGCACCCTTTGGCAGCACCTCGGAATAATTGGGAATTAATAGAACATCATCAAACGAATACGCCTCTTCGGGTGGTATTTTTTGCATTCTCTTCCTCCGGGAGTTTGTCTCTTATGGGGCCCTCAAAACCGAGGGACCAATGTCCTGCATTCTCAGGCAAAGCGGGTGAGATCAATCCTTTTTTTAACGAACAGGATAACAAAAGGGACGTTCTTAAGCAATCCTAAATTTGGATCTTGTTTTAGTCGCCTGCCCGTAATATCATTAGAGTTCATCAAAAAGCCGGACAGTCGACAACGGCAGAATTGAGCGGTGTGACGGATGCTTGTCAAAATAAACTCTCAAAATCCTCAATTGCGGTTAATAAGGAAAGTCGCCGCAATCCTGAAAAATGGGGGCATCATTGCTTATCCGACCGACACTTACTATGGCATCGGCTGTGACATCATGAATAAGAAGGCGATCGAAAGGATCTATTGGCTAAAAAGGCGCCATAAGAACAAACCGTTTAGCTTTATTTGTTCAGGCCTTAAAAATATCAGCCATTATGCCAAAGTATCCAATTATGCCTACAAAACCATGCGCCGTCTTTTACCGGGGCCGTATACGTTTGTTTTAGAAGGCTCACGGATGGTTCCCAAAATAATGCTGACCAAAAGAAAAACCGCCGGGATAAGGGTTCCCAACCATCGTATTTGCATCGCCCTCACGGAAGCATTGGAAAATCCGATTATTTCGACCAGCGCATCGATGCCGGATGGAACCATAGCCAATGATCCTGCCCTTTTACACGATCATTTCAGTACCAATCTTGAGGTGGTCATCGACGGAGGGCCGGTTCCCGGGCACCCTTCAAGCGTCATTTCACTGATTGATGATATGCCTGAAATAATTCGCGAGGGAGTCGGTGACGTCAGCATATTTGAACCGCAATAGCCAACAGGTTGAGTTTTTTTCACTCAATTGGAGGGGGCGTACAGATATCCGCCGTAGAAGGTGGGTTCAATCGTGCGGTTAAGAATCGTTTTTAAAGATGATTCGACAATATATCTCCATATTGGAAATTTCTTCTTTTCTGCAAACACAGTGCCTATTTTCCCCTTAATACCTCCCATTTTTCCGGCCCACTCGATGGCATCTTGAAAATTTCCCAAGCGGTCCACGAGACCCAGCTCCTGGGCGGATTCGCCTGAAAATATTCTCCCGTCAGCAATCATTTCGATCTTGGTCGGATCGATGTTTCGCCCTTTTGATACTGCCGCTATAAACTGCCGGTGTATTTTGTCTACAAAACCTTGAAGCAGCTCCCTTTCCTTACCGGTCATCTTGCGGTGGGGCGAACCCGTGTCTTTGTATTGGCCGCTTTTAATCACCACCGGGAATAAGCCGATTTTTTTTAAAAGTTCCTGAACGTTGGCAAACCCCATGATGACGCCAATACTTCCGGTAACGGTACCCGGGCTGGAAACGATTCCATTGGCTGCCGCCGCAATATAATAGCCCCCGGAAGCCGCAATCGTTCCCAGGGAGGCCACGACTTTTTTGATTTCGATCGTTTTTTGGATTTCCCGATAGATTTCCTGTGAGGGGCCTACCCCTCCTCCGGGAGAATCGATTCTGACGACGATCGCCTTGATGGAATCATCTTCGCGAAATCGTTTGAAGGAGTGTAGAACAGAGGTAACTTCGGAGATATAGCCATTGATCTCGATAACGCCCACTTTTTCTCCAAACTCAAAATCAGCATGCCTTGTACCCCAGAAAATCAGGAGCGATATGGCAACGGAAGTCGTTGCCAGAATTGCCGAAAATATGAGCAGAAAGAAGAGATAGGGATGTCGGCGGGAAAACATGGTTTCAAGATCTATTCGATGATCTAAAACTACTCATCATTAAATTTTTCTTGAAGATTTTCGCGCAAAATCTCGCCAAACGAAGATGTCGGCGTACTTACATTATTGACATATTCGCTTAGAAGATTCTGCTCATCCTCAATTTCCATCCTTTTTATCGAAAGGCCGATCCGTCTTTCTTCACTGTTGATGTTCATGACTCTGGCCGTAATAATGTCTCCAACCGCATAGCGCCCTACCGGTGACTTAATCTTTTCCTTGCTGATTTCGGAAACATGGACCAAGCCTTCGATGCCTTCCTCCAGTTCTATAAAAATACCGAAATCGGTTACATTGGTAATTGTTCCAGTAATTTCTTTTCCGACCTCATAGCGTTCGGCCACTGTTTCCCATGGATCGGGCTGAAGCTGCTTGACTCCGAGGGAGAAGCGCTCATTTTCTTTTTCGATGTCAAGCACAATCGCCTGCACCATGTCCCCCTTTTTAAATAGCTCGGAGGGATGCTTAATGCGTTTGGTCCACGATATGTCGGAAATATGAACAAGTCCGTCAATCCCCTCATCGATTCCGATAAAAAGGCCAAAATCAGTGATGTTTTTGATCTTCCCCTCGATTGTGGTGCCGATCGGATATTTTTCGCTGATAATATCCCAGGGGTTGGGAACGACCTGCTTCATCCCCAGTGAAATGCGGCGGCTCTCGGGCTTGATATCAAGCACGACCGCTTCGACTAGCTCTCCAACCGAAACGACCTTGGAAGGATGCCGGACTTTGCGGGTCCACGACATTTCAGAGACATGTATCAGTCCTTCGATCCCTTCCTCCAGCTCTACGAATGCGCCGTAATCCGTTAAACTCACGATCTTTCCGGTGACATGGGATTCCAGGGGATAGTTTTCTGATGCGGTTGACCAGGGATCGGGAGCCAGCTGCTTCATCCCCAATGAAACTCTCTCTCTTTCAAGATCCAGGTGGAGAACTTTTACGGAAATTTTATCGCCAATCGAAAAAAGCTCGGAGGGGTGCTTTACCCGCCCCCACGAAATATCGGTAATGTGCAGCAGGCCGTCAATACCGCCCAGGTCGACAAATACGCCGTATTCGGTAATATTCTTTACGAACCCTTCAACGACTTCATTACTTTGGATTGCGGATAAAGTGGCCGATCTTTTTGCCCCTCTTTCCTGTTCTAAAAGTACCCTGCGCGATAAAACGATATTACTTCTTTTGCGGTTATATTTTAGAATTTTGAAAGTAAAGGTTTTTCCCACCATTTCATCGAGGCTTCGAATTGGACGCAGGTCCGCCTGCGAACCGGGTAAAAACGCCGCTACGCCGATTTCCACCGAGAATCCGCCCTTGACGCGGTTGGTAATGACGCCTTCGATAGTTCCGTCATCGTCATAAATTTTCTTAATATCTTCCCAAACCTTAATTTTGGTAGCCTTTTCTTTGGACAGGATGACAACCTCTTCATCTTCGTCCCAGCGTTCCACCATAACCTCGACTTCATCACCGGTCTTGGCATTGATGTTCCCGGCTTCATCCCGAAATTCACGATTTGGAATGAATCCTTCGGATTTGTATCCGATATCGACCAGGACATGATCTTTGTCGGTCGAGATTATCCTTCCTTTGACCACTTCTCCTTCTTGAAAGCGGCTGAAGCTTTCCTCATACAAATCCATGAGATCGTCCATGCCGGCGCCGCTGCTCCGGGCGGTCTTTAGCGGTGCATTGCCTTCTGGTGCTTCCGTCGTTAGCGCCGCATCGCCTTCTGGTGCTTCCGTCGTTGGCGGCGCATCGCCTTCTGGTGTTTCGGCTTTTAAGTCATTCGTCGGGTGCTCAGCAGGTGTGTCAGCAGGCGACGTTACGCTTGATTCCGCCGCCTCCGCAGCTTCAGGTTCATGAGATGCACCGTTTTTTTCAATATTTTCCATGTAATAGAATACCCTCCTTGCCCGTAATTATCGTGCTGTCTCATTTGTGAAGACAGCTTAACCTCGCACTTTTACCAGACTTAATAGAAAAAACAACGATTATTTTAAAAAAATCGCATGTTTTTCTTTCGCTGCCGCATTGACGATCTCGGCCACAAAACCCCTCCCAGAATCAAAAAATGGTCTCTAGCGGATATACGAAAGCATTAAATCGACAACCTCCTCAGCCGACAGCTCGTTTGAATCTATGACGATGGCATCTGGCGCTGCTTTTAATGGCGCAGCGGCGCGTGTGCGATCATTCGCATCCCGGCGCTGCATGTCCCGTTCAACGTCCTGCAGGGATTGAGAGTTTTTGCCTTCCAACTCATGATATCTGCGCATTGCTCTTATTTCAGATGGCGCATCTAAGAAGAATTTCAAATCCGCATCAGGAAAAACCACGCTGCCCATGTCTCGCCCTTCAAATACGGCCTCTTTTTGATCCCCCAGTGCTCGTTGAAGTTCAAGCAGGTATGCCCTTACCACCGGCCGGGCCGATACCGCTGAGGCAAGCATGGATATTTCAGGGGTTCTGATCTTTTGGGTAATGTCACGGCTGCCTGAGAAAAGATGGGTCTCAGCCTTGATCCGGGAAAAGCTCAGCTGTATATGGCGGCATAGTTTTTCAAGCCCCGCATCATCTTCGGCCTGAATACCGGCGGATTTAACTTCATGCGCCACCCCGCGATAAAGCGCGCCGGTATCGATATATCGGTACCCCAACCGGTCGGCTAACAGGCGGCTCACGGTTGTCTTTCCGGCCCCGGCCGGTCCATCAATTGTAATCAGTAATTTTTTCAAGAAAGTTATATTCTCCTTTGTGTTCTCAGCGGACTCTGTGAGATATGAATTACATTATTTTCTTTAACGCCATAATAAACCGTTCATTTTCCTCGGGCAGGCCTACACTGATGCGAATATACCGCGGATATCCGTATGATGTCATTGAACGGACGATCACACCTTCCTGAAGCATCCGCTTATAGATTTCATCGGCATCCCTTCCCACATCGATAAGGAAAAAGTTGGCCTGGGTTGGAAAATATCTGAGACTCATTTTTTCCAGGGCAGCGTATAGAGAATCGAGCCCGCTATGAACAATTTCACGGGTCTTTTGCACAAAGCGCAGGTCGTCCAGCGCCGCCATAGCGCCTATCTGGGCCAGTGTGCCGGTGTTAAAGGGCTGTCTGATTCGATTGAGGAGGTTTGAAATTTCGGGCGGCATAATCCCATATCCGATGCGAAGACCCGCCAGTCCGTACGCTTTTGAAAACGTGCGCAATATGATCAAGGCATTCTCGGAATCAAGATAATCGACGCTGTTTAGACAACCGCGCTCACGTACAAATTCGATATAAGCCTCATCAATTATCACCGCTATTTCGGGGGGCACCTTTTCAAGAAATCTTTCAAATTCATGCCTTAATATAATGGTTCCGGTGGGATTGTGAGGGTTACAGAGGAAAATCAAACGGGTTTTTGGCGTAATTCTGTCAAGGATCCCATCAAGATCGATCCTCAGCGATTTCAAGGGCACAAAGATCGGAGCAGCACCGCTGCCGGTGATCTCAATCGTGTACATGAGAAAGGACGGCTCAGGCAAAATGGCTTCATCGCCGGGCTGCAAACAGGCATGCGCGACCAATGCGATGATATCATCCGAGCCATTGCCCAGGACGATATTTTCCGGCCCCAGGTTTAAGGACGCGCAAAGCTTCTTTATTAAATAATAACCGTTGCTGTCAGGATAGCGATGCAACCTCTCGAGCGCCTTGTCTATGGCCCGGATCGCTTTGGGGGAAGGTCCTAATGGGTTTTCATTTGAGGCCAACTTGATGGAGCCGGAAATTCCATATTCCCGTTCGAGTTCCTCCAGGGGTTTGCCCGCCACGTACGGATTTATGGATAAAAGATGCTCCGGAATTCTGAGTTTCATTTCTCAGCTTCTTGTTTGCCTTTCTCCAGCGCCGCTACATTGAGCGGAATGAATTTTTCTTTTTTTGAAAACTCCTCTTTTACCGCGCTAATAATTTGATCAAAACCGACAATCCCACTGCAAGCCACAAACGCGCCCAGGGCCACGATGTTGGCTGCTCTTACTTCTCCCATTTCTCTGGCAATGTCGGTAACCGGAATAACCAGTTCCACAACATCATCACGACCCGAATTAATGGAGATCAATGAGCTGTTTATGAGGATGACCCCCTTCGGTTTTATCATCTTCGCAAATTTCTCCAGCGAGGGCCGATTCATGGCTACCAGGTGCTGGGGATTCCGAATGATGGGAGAACCGATCGGTCTATCACTGACCACTACGGTACAATAAGCGGTGCCACCCCTCATTTCCGGGCCGTAGGAAGGAACCCATGACACTTCAAATCCTTCCCCCATGGCCGCGTGGGCTAAAATCTTAGCACTGGCGAGGATTCCCTGACCGCCAAACCCGGCAAACATCACTTCGCTTTGCATCCATTCCTCCTTTTTTATTCACCGCCGAGATACAGAAATCGCAGAGTTTTATTTCTCTCTGTCCGCATCAGATTCTTCAGGTGTCTTATACACGCCTAATGGATAATAGGGCAGCATGACTTCCTCCGCCCACTCACATGCTTCAAGCGGCGTCATGCCCCAATTGGTCGGACAGGTGCTGACGATCTCAACCATGCTGAAACATTTGTTTTGCAGTTGATATGTAAATGCGGTTTTAATCGCCTTTTTGGCTCTAACAATGTGTTTCGGTTTCAAAACCGCCTGGCGGACAATGTATCCGGGGGTGGCAAGCGATGAAAGGAGCTCGGCAACCCTCACCGGCATGCCGACATCTTCGACATCACGGCCGGCCGGAGAAGTTGTCGTGCGCTGATTCGGCATCGTGGTGGGGGCCATCTGCCCTCCGGTCATGCCGTATACCGCGTTGTTTACAAAAACGGTCGTAAACTTTTCTCCGCGGTTGGCGGCATGAATAATCTCTCCCATTCCGATACTGGCCAGATCGCCATCGCCCTGATACGTAAACACGGTCAGGTCGGGGCGTACCCGTTTGATCCCGGTTGCCACAGCCGGTGCACGCCCGTGGGCAGCCTCTTGAAAATCAAAAGTAAAATAGTTATACGCCAAAACGGCACAGCCGACCGGCGCAACGCCTACGGTTTTACCCCGGACCCCCAGCTCATCAATCACTTCGGCCACAAGTCGATGGATAACACCATGGGTGCAACCCGGACAATAGTGCGTGTCTGTTTCTGATAAAGCTTCCGGTCTTCGATATGTTTTTCCCATCCGTTTTACTCCTGTTTAGTGGTTTGTCCTGTATCCTCACCCTAAATTGAGTGATTTTCAATTGAATATTGAAGGGATGCCATCATTTAATAAAATGATTTTAAAAAGGACGGAGCGAAGCAACTTTCATCAATCGACAACCATCAGTCATCAATCAACTTTCTCACCTCTTCCATTACCTCTTCGGGCGTCGGCACATCACCACCGCATTTTCCGTACCAATCCACACTGCGCACGCCCATAACCGCTTGTTTCACATCCTCAATCATCTGGCCCATGCTCATTTCAACACTCAATACCGCCCGGCAGCTTTCTTTAATCGCGGCATCATAAACCGCTTTTTCGGGAAACGGGAAAAGGGTCTGGGGCCTGATCATGCCCACCTCTAAGCCATCTGCCTTTAGTTCATCTATTGCGGTCCTGCACACCCTGCTCATGGTTCCATAACTCACAATCAAGGCTTTATAGTCGCAATCGATGTTATAGCCCTCATACCTGATCTCTTCTTTTTTCATCTGATCATATTTAGCCTTGAGGATCAGGTTGTGTTCGTTGAGCTGCACGGGATCCAAAAAAAGCGATTTTATCAGATTACGCTGGGTGCTTTTACGGGTGTCCATCCCGCTTGTGGCCCACGCATCATTGTTGGCTGGTTCGGTGCGTAAGTTGTCGGGAAACTCAACCGGCTCCATCATTTGTCCAATCAGGCCGTCTCCCAGAATCATGACCGGATTGCGGTACTTTTCAGCCAGAGGAAAGGCGGTCATCACCATTTCGACGGCCTCTTGAACACTCGCCGGTGCCATAACCAAAAGGCGGCAGTCCCCATGTCCGATCCCCTTGGTCGCCTGAAAATAATCGGCCTGGGACGGAAGAATCCCCCCCAGCCCGGGGCCGCCCCGCATAATATTAATAAAAACGGCCGGGACCTGATCACCGATAATATAACTGATCCCTTCGCTCATAAGGCTTACACCCGGACTCGAAGAAGTCGTAAACACGCGTTCTCCGCATGCCGCCGCACCTAAAATCATATACGAGACCGCGACTTCGCTTTCACCCTGTAAAAATATGCCGCCGACTTCCGGCATTCGGTGTGTCAGGTATTCGGCCACCTCCGATTGAGGGGTGATCGGATACGCAAAATAATTGAGGCATCCGGCCTTAATCGCCGCCTCTCCAATTGCCTCATTGCCCTTCATTAATACCTTACCCATTTTTCCTCCATTATTTCACTGCCAGGACGCAATTTATTCAACTGTTTCTTCCTCTTGCACTTTTTCAATTTCTATCGCCACATCGGGACACATGATGCAGCAGGTGGTGCAGAAGATACACTTTTCCGGATACGCCTGATAAGCGGGAAAATATCCTTTTGTATTGACGTCATCTGAGAGATCTAAAACTTTTTTAGGGCAGACTGATATGCACAATCCGCAGCCTTTACATCGATCCGCATCCAAGTGATATTCAAAC
>CAZNFS010000018.1:0-29629 GCA_964572695.1 uncultured Desulfobacteraceae bacterium | reverse complement strand
ACCTTCGATATGGGCACCGGGGCGATTTTCTTCAATTTCTCGGCCAGATCAATGCTTGGATTTGTCGCCTTGTGGGCAAAAGTGTGATAGTAGGGAAGTATTCGCATCTGCCGAACCGCGGCTTCGATCAACTCCTCCTCACCGAAACCGAGGGCGGTACACCAAAGTCCGGCCAGTCCTTCGATGTATTCTTTGTCATCTTCGTCATAGACATAAATACCTTTACCCCGGCTTATGACAAGTGGTCCTTTCTCAAGGTGGGCCTTGAGATTTGTGTACGGATGGATGCAGTGGGCGATGTCACGGCTTTCAGGCGAATTGGCTTTGACGGTCATAACGTTTCCTCTTTTATTCTAGGTGTTATTGATCATTGGCAATTAACCACATCCGGCTGGACGGGTCAATGCCTTAAATCCAGCCCCATTTTTTGTTTTTAAATGACGTGGCCCTGCATTTTTAGGTGTGCATGTTGAAAGGCATGCATGTTCATGCTATGTTCCGCTGCTTTTCAAATAATCGACTCAACCGATTAATAACGAACCGGCGAATTGACAATCAAATGAAGAAAGACCCTTATATTTTCTATGGATGGATTATTGTGGCTGCCGGCATTTTATCATATGCCCTTGGCTACGGAACCAGATATTCCTTTTCAGTCATTTTTCCCTCACTTCTATCAGAGTTTCGGTGGCCGAGGGACTTGACGGCGTCTGTATTATCCAGCCACATGCTTGTTTATGGATTGGTGGCACCCGTGGCCGGCAGCCTGGTGGATCGGATAGGCCCACGCAAGACCATGGCCTTGGGGACGGTTCTGTTGGGCCTGGGTTTGGCCTTTTCAGGGATGGGCACCGCTCCCTGGCATTTCTATTTGAGTTTCGGTGTTCTGACCGGCGCCGGCCTTTGTCTTATCGGTGCCGTGCCTTTCACGACCGTATTAAGGAATTGGTTTGAAAGAAAACGGGGGTTGGCCTTTTCGCTCCTGTTCTTCGGTGTGGGAGGGGGGTTTGCCAGCTATCCGGGTATCGCATTTTTAATCAATCACTTTAATTGGCGCAACACTTTTCTGATTGAGGCCCTCATTATTACCGGCGTTCTGCTCCCGGTGCTAATCCTCATCGTCCGATATCACCCCCGCGAAAAGGGTCTATTTGTCGACGGCGCAACAGATGCCAATGAGACCTTCTTGTCAACCGAAAAGACACTTCCTCTGGTCACAAATCACGAGTGGGCAGCCATAAACTGGACTTTACCAAAAGCCGTCAAAACCGGCCGCTTCTGGATGTTATGCCTGTCGACTTTTTGCCTGTGGGGGATCGTACAGCATATTATGGTGACCCACCATATCGCTTTTGCCATGGATCTGGGTTACTCAAAAATCTACGCGTCTTCGGTTCTATCCCTGTTCGGAGCACTCTTTGCCTGCGGCTCATTGTCGGGTTTTGTTTCTGACTGGATTGGGCGTGAATCCGCGATAACAACAAGTACCTTCATCGGTAGCTCTGGAATATTGGCCCTGATGTTCGTTAATGATACATCCCAATCCTGGATGCTATATTATTATGCCATAACCTTTGGATTTGGCATGGGAATGACCGGACCTGTCATAGCGGCTTTGGTTACCGATATTTTCCAGGGACCAAGGGTGGGCGCCGTTATCGGTTGTGTCTGGTTTAGTTTTGCCATCGGGGGCTGTATCGGGCCCTGGCTTGGCGGCTGGATTTTCGAATTGACCCATACTTATCAGGCGGCCTTCATTGTGGCGATTGTGCTGTACGCCGCTGGCTGTGCCGCAATCTGGTTGGCAGCACCACGGAAAGTACGCATGGTACCGGGCCGGATTAGAATGCAACCGAAATCTGACCTATCGTCGTGATCCCCGTCACGCATGTCACATCTCAATTCTTACCCATATTTGGCTTTGGGCGGATAATGGGTAAAAATGACATATCGCCTTTAGGGTATGTCTTCTGACTTCGACAGAGCTGCCATAAACCGGTTTTTGATATACACGGGGCCCTTGGGCGGACGCCCGGGGGCGCCCGAGGAGTCTGTCTTAGCCACGATAATCCACGGGCCTGGTTGGGTGTAAACCTGAGAGAAAGCTTCTTTAAAGGCATCCATCGTTTGTATCGTTAAAACCTTCTTGAACCCGGCGCCTTTGGCAATCGCACCCAAATCGGCCTTTTCACTCGTATGGGTGTGTTGCCCGCCCGTAATTTGATACTGTTCATTATCCCAGATAACGTGAACAAGGTTAAGCGGAGCTTTACTGGCGGCAGTCGTCAGCGAATTTAAATTCATGAGAATCGCCCCATCTCCATCCAGCACGATCACTTTCTTCTCCGGCCGTGAAAGCGCCAGACCCAGCCCAATCGAGGAGGCCATGCCCATGGAGTTCCACATATAAAAATTTGCTTTCCTTTCACCGGCAGCACTGAAAAGATCAAATTTCGGATTGCCGCATGAAGCAATAATCGGCTCATCGGAAAGATGCTGAACAAGGTATCGAGTTGCTTCCAATCGATTAATCATTTTTCATCCTTCCACCCCACCAAAGTTGTGGACAACAAAACCACTACCGGTTGGTCTGAAGCGTAGGCGGTTTTAATCGCACCATTAAGAATTATTTCCAGGTTATCTTCATGATCCACCGTATAGTGTTGAATGCCGAGTGCCTCCAGCATGTTTCGAATGGCCTTACCCATCACCACATGGCAGGCGTTAAACTCCCCCAACTCGCCGCGCTGACTGATCAGGATCAAAAACGGAATCTGGTAAGGGATTGCCAATGACGCCAACGCATTGACGCAGTTGCCAAATCCCGCACTTTGCATCATAAGTGCACCATAGCGGCCCCCGAAATATTCGCCGGTTATGATTCCGATGCCTTCTTCCTCGCGCGCGAGTGCGGTTAAGTGAAAATATCGATCCTGCTCGGCTTTTTTAAGAATTTTGTCAATTACGGTGTCCGGTACAAAAGAAAGCGAACAAATATCATTGGCTTTCAACACACGGAGTATTTTACTGGGCCAGTCCAATTCTTTCCTCATATATGTACCATTCTTGTCCGTTATAGGTTATTGGTTAGAGGTCTAAAGTTTCCAAATATATAGGCTGCCCTCAGCTTCTCGAAGAATAATCAAAATAGTGTACTAAAAGCAAGGTAATCGATCAAATTTTGACTCTCATTTTACGTTTTCACTAAAAAAATAATCGACAGGATTAGTAAAATAGCGCTCAGCCGGGTGAGAAGGTATAAAACCGCAACCCGCAGTCCATCTCTAGGGCCAAAAAAAGCCATGGTCGAGGGGAGGTAATTGGTGCAAAATTCATAAATGATATGCAGGGCATAAGAGATCATTAACGCGTAGACGACCTCGGTGGGGCCCAGAAGCCTGCTTTGAAAAAGCGCGGCGGCAGCCGCCAGGCCGCTGATGGAACTCGGCAATCCCGCTGCCACCACAATCATGACCGACCCGGAAAACCCGATAACGCCAGCCAGCCGATCCGTTGAGGCGAGCAATTGACTGATCTTTTCATGGTGCATCCCCAGAGCAAAAAGCAACGTGACCGGGACAAAGATCAATACCATACGGCCAAATTGCTTCCCGGATTCGGACAAGATACCGGGGAGGTTTCTTTGCCCGGTCCCGGTGGATGGCGAATTACCGCAAGCGGCCTCCTCATGGGAAGCAACCCTTTTTTCACCTCTTAACCCAATTAAAATCCCGACACCAGCGGTCAACAATCCGATTGTTAAATACAGGGTCGTATAAGAAGCGCCCACCGCCCATCCGACGCTGCCGATCAGAATCGGTGCAATATAAAAGAGCGCGAAATGAAATCCGCTCGGAAATCCCCCCATTAAAAACGCCGCCAGCAATTCGCGCTGTCGGACCATTCCTTTTTGAAATTCACTTCCCAAATAGGCGTTGGCAGCATGATGATTCAAAAAGCACATGACAAAATACACGCCGCAATTATGTGGCAGCCGTGCCAAAGCGACCAAAGGGGCCATCAACCGCCCGCAAATCAGCCAAAGGCGCGTTCCCTGGATCCAGGTGCCGATCAGACAGCCCAAAAACATGGCCGGCAGGACCATCCGCCACAAAATAAAAACTTGAGAAAACGCACCTGCAAAATTCATAAGAAAAGACCACTTTCAGGCAAAGTCACTTCAAGAAAAATAACCCGACTCGGTTGAGCCCTTCGGCCGTGAGCTCTGGGCCGTACGGCTCATCGCAGGCTGAACGATGAACGTTGAGCCCCGGTCGCCTACGGCGCCGCCAAAGGCGGGTAAACCTGTGAACGCCTACAGATATGATAATATGGATTGAGGATAGGGAGGGATGTTTTTTGAATACCTTAGCTTGCCAAAAATCAAAAAATGACATCGGCCGGTTGCAAAACATGGATAAAGGTGATCCTAAGGGGTGGATCCCCGAATCAACAAGGGTTGATACACAATCTTTTCACGCTTGCAAAGATTAAATTACGGGGAGTCTTTTTTGCTTTTCTTCCCAGAATTCGCGTTCTTTTTCTCTCCAGTCCGTGCCCTGAAATCGTTTATCATAAAACGACCCGAGCCGATCAAACCATTTTACCCAGGGGCTCTTTTTCTTCTCCATGGCCTCAATCACATCTGCGACGAAAGATTCAATTTCAGGCATCTTATCTTTAGGGGCAAAGTAAGCGGCCCCATCCTCAGCGGATTTTTTGAGGCTCTCTTCCGATAGGGCGTGCGCGGTGAGCATAAGCGCAGGTATCTTTTGGCCGTTTGCAATTTTTAGCAACTCGAATCCCTGCACCCCCATGATGTCCAGGATAGTGATGTCGTAATCTTGATCCTCAAGCAGCCGCTTGCCCTCCTCAAAGGTGGAAGCGGTGTCTATTTTACACATGTCTAAAAGCTCAATTAACGATTCGAGCACATCCGGCTCATCATCTACAATCAGAATTTTTTTTCCGTCTAATAAATTTTTTGAGCTCATTTCATTTCTCCTTACATTAGTGATTATAGATTACCACCATTCGAATGCTTTCATCCCTAACACGCAATGCCGGTAAATGTAAAGCCATCCTCAGCGGTTATTCCTTCATACTCCTCTTTTGGAGCCGATTGGTGAATAAACATAGAATAACCACGCTATTGACGACCGCAAGCGTTATTTTCATCAGACCATTTATGGATGAACGCCAATATTCACATTTGTATCTTTCATTAAACCGATCGACGATCTCTAACAATTTTTGGACATATTGCTTTAACGCAGCGGCAAATCCAGACCCTTTGAGGATGGCGTCGGCAACAACCACCGTTAAAACGGTATCGTCCGTAAATGAAGGCGCTGAGGGAATTAAATCAAAATCCACACGCTTGATCGGGTATCTTCCGAAACGGGCTCCGATCATATCTCCCGAAAAAAAAAGCAGGATCGAAATTGACCCTGCTTTTTTTGCCCTGTGTGTAATTCAAGGCTTGATTCTCCCCCGGTTGAGCCGTCATTTGCTTGAAATGAGGAGTCGCCCGAAGGTCTTTGGTTTTACAGATAGGCCCTAGCCACATTTATAGTGCCCACCTGCGGCCGATCCATGCGGCCGTTTGTATGGGTGACTTCCATGATTGCCGTTGTTTTCTTTCGATGCCAACTCTTATGCGATTTTTTAATTTCTTTTATCGTTTGATTGTGGCTCGAACAAAAAAGATGCACGTACACCTTAGAAGTCTTTATTCTTATTATCGGTATGTTCCACTCAAATGTTTAGCCTTTTTTGAAACAAATTGCTTGAATCTTTCATTGAGGTATAACCAGGCGGCTAAAACCCGGTATCCGCAGGTCACAATTTTGTAATGCTAGTCCCGCGACCTTCAAGCAGCCTCCAGATGCTCTCGCAAATCTTCAAGCATTGTGGCACAGGCACGGACCGATTCAAATGGTCCGGCAAGCGTGATGACCCTTTCAGGATAAGCGATAGCCACCAATCTGCACCCATGCTCAATGGCTATCGCCGCTACAAAATCAGAATATTCTTTTTTACTCATGTATCCAGATGACACTATTTCACCTCATTTTACTCATACGATGATGCAAGAATCGTGCACGATTTAAGCAAAAATTAAAAGAATCTGAAAACCAATAGATTTCAATTGGTTGGATTATATAACCGAGATGTACAGTTTTGGCAGGTATCCAAAATTATGACGGAACTGTTCAAATTTGTGTCAAATTTGCTGTCAGATTGCTAACGCATCGATAAAAAAGGCCGCAGGGGTCGAATCGTTAGTTCACTATCGTCCCGAATTTTCCGCCTTTTTTTTATTTTTTTGTTAAGAATTTTTCAAAATCGCCGATAAAAAGATAGATATCCAAGACAAATTTCCGATTTTTAATTTTGATTTGAGTATTTGAGGATTGCGCTATGGGTGTTCTGAATGTTGCCGAGTTAGAGCCGGATATGATTCTGGCCAATGATTTGCGAAATCACCATGGCCGTTTTCTATTGGCCAAGGGCACAAAACTCTCTTCCAAGCATCTGCGTATTTTTAAGATGTGGGGTGTTATCGAAGCCAACATCGCAGGGGTTTCCCAGGATGATGTTGACCAAAAGAAGACCGCCCACCTGGATCCCAAAATCATCCAAAAAGTGAAGAACTATCTGCGCCAACGATTTTATTACACGGATTTAACCCAGCCCTTCATTAAAAAATTGTTTAACCTCTGCTCGTTGCGCGAGGCTGAAAAAATATCTAAATCCGATCAAGCGCATTTATGGGAACCCGATGATACCGGCAGCCTCCCGGTCGAACCTGAGCCCGAACGGCTGATTGGGAAAATAGAACCCCATCAGCTTTTAAAGGATGAGGTCGACCTACCCTCCCTGCCCATCATATACGGGCAGATCAATGAGGCTGTCAAAAATCCGACCAGCTCCGCCCAAGACATTGGAAAAATAATCACTAAAGATACCAGTCTGTCGGCACGCCTTTTAAAATTGGTAAACAGTTCTTTTTATGGATTCCCTTCTAAAATAGACACCCTGTCCCGCGCCGTGACCATCGTCGGGATAAAGCAATTGAGCACTTTGGCCCTTGGGGCGAGTATCATGAATGTGTTTAAAAATATTCCCTCCCACCTTATCGATATGCGGTCTTTCTGGGAGCACAGTATTGCGTGCGGTATTTGTGCCCGCATCATCGGTAGTTATAAAAACCATCAAAATTCGGAGCGATTATTTGTGGCCGGTTTACTGCATGACGTGGGGCGTTTGATTTTGTACAGCTACAAGCCTATTCATGCTAAAAATGTCCTGTTGCGGGCCAGGATGGACAATAATCTGTTATGTGCGGTGGAAAGTGAAATATTGGGCTTTGATCATGCCCAGATCGGCGGACTCGTATTAAAAAAATGGCAGCTGCCGCTTGCTTTGGAGAATATTGTTAAATATCATCATGCACCGCAATTATCCAACGATCCCTTGGAAGCCGCAATCATACACCTGTCCGATATCATAACCAACGCCGTGGGGATGGGGACCAGCGGTGAGCGCTTTGTGCCGCCCTTAAGTGAGGGGATCTGGCAATGCCTCGATATGTCGTCCAATATATTGGAATTGACTGCAAACCAAACCGATCGGCAGATCGAAGAAATCAAACAGTTTCTTTTCTCAAATGAGAAATAAAAAGTGCTAGAACCAAGTCAAAAATATTTGGATGATCGCATCCAATACTTAGAAGAAAGCAATCGCTTTACGTTGGATGCCCTGGAGATGGCAGCCTCCCTGGGAGATTTTCAGGCCAGCATCAACAAACTCGATGAGCCTTCGCTGATTCTAGAGGAAACCCGATCACGCATATTGCGTTTGATCCCGTTTCAGGCCATCGCGTTCTATTTGATCGAAGAAACGGACAACGATTTTTATCCGGCAAGCTGCAAACCCCAGGTGTACAGTCAATCCTTGGGACAAGAAATGGAAGCCCTGAT
Organism: uncultured Desulfobacteraceae bacterium; assembly: GCA_964572695.1. Lineage (GTDB taxonomy): Bacteria > Desulfobacterota > Desulfobacteria > Desulfobacterales > CAZHA01 > CAZHAH01. The sequence goes on along the minus strand of CAZNFS010000018.1, from coordinate 21,644 downwards.
CGACGATGGAACATTTGCCTGGACCCTGAAGGAGAGAAAGCCGGTTACCGTTTCCACCAAAAACCTAAAAAAGAAACTCCTCCTTCACACCATGGCCACCAATTCCAGGATCAGGGGTATGTTTATCGGTTTATTACCGAAGAAACTCAGTATAATTTCGCAGATATCATTTTCCCTGCTGTCGATTGTCTTATTAAACAGTTCCAATGCACTGGAAAGCTTTGAACTGTATAAAACGATACGCGAGATCAACGCCAGTCTTGCCAAAAAGGAGAATTACCGCACCCTGTTTGAGACCGCCCCGGATGGTGTGGTGGTCCTGGATGCGCACGGGAATATTGTCGATTGCAATCAAAGCCACGAGATTTTGGTTGGATTTCGCCGCAATGAAATGGCCGGAAAACATGCGACTGTATTTTTTTCCAAAAGCAGCCAAACGCAACATGTAAAGAGCATCCAGGAACTACAGCGTACCGGATATGCCGAAGGGGAGATCGAACTGGTTCACAAAGATGGATCCAAAATTCCGATTTGGCGCAAAGAAAAAGCCATCTATAATGAAAGCAATGTATTGGTCGGTTCAATCGTTTACAATCGCGATATTTCAGAACTCAGGCGGACCGAGAAAGAAAAGATGCAACTCCAATCCCAACTCCAGCGAGCTGAAAAAATGCAGGCCATCGGGACCATGGCGGGCGGGGTGGCTCACGATCTGAATAATGTTTTGTCCGGTATTGTATCCTATCCGGAACTGATCTTGATGGATTTACCTCAAGATAGCCAGTTAAGAAAACCGATTCAAACCATACGTAAGTCGGGGCTAAAAGCAGCGGCAATCGTACAGGATTTACTGACCATGGCCCGCAGGGGTGTGGCGGTTACAAATGTGATGGATTTAAACGCGGTTGTGTCGGAATACCTCATGTCGCCGGAGTTTGAAAAATTGAAGGAATTTCATCCTCAGGTCAAAATTGAGGCCGATCTCAAAAAAGAGTTGATGCATATCATAGGTTCACCGGTACATCTGTCGAAAGTGGTTATGAATATAGTTTCAAACGCCGCCGAAGCCATGCCCGACGGCGGCCATCTTCGCATCCGCACGGAGAATCGATATGTCGATAGCCCCATCCGCGGATATGATCATGTGAAAGAGGGTGATTATGTTCGGCTGATCGTGGCAGATGAAGGGCTCGGCATTCCCGCCAAAGATGTGGAGCGAATATTTGAGCCGTTTTACACCAAAAAAGTGATGGGGCGCAGTGGAACCGGATTGGGAATGGCAGTGGTCTGGGGAACGGTCAAGGACCACCACGGATATATTGATGTGGAGAGCTTCGAAGGAGTAGGAACAACGTTTACATTATATTTTCCGATCACCCGCAAGCCGCTGCAGCTGGACGACCCCGTGATTTCGATTCAATCTTACATGGGCAGCGGGGAATCGATTTTAGTCATCGATGATGTCAAGGAACAAAGAGAAACCGCCTTCAGCCTGCTGGCAAAACTGGATTACAAGGTGAACTGTGCTTCCAGTGGTGAAGAAAGCCTGGCCTACCTTGAAAATAACAGTGCCGATCTTTTGGTGCTCGATATGATAATGGATCCCGGTATTGATGGTCTGGAGACTTATCAGCAAATCCTGGAAAAACACCCCCATCAAAAAGCAATCATCGTCAGCGGATTTTCTGAAACGGAACGAGTCGCCCAAGCACAAAAATTGGGTGCCGGCACCTACGTCAAAAAACCTTATGAATTAGAGCAGATTGGCCTGGCTGTCAGAAATGAATTGGACAAATAATCCCTGTCTCTTCATCTTTTCCCATTAATCATTCGATCCGCCGGAGGCGGACAAATGCCTGCTCACCCAGGGCGAGTTGAACGTTCATTTTTTGCGAACCGTCCTTTTATTGTGCCGCCGGCGGGAGTTTCCCTTTGGGCGTTCTTCTTTGCGGTCGGCGTTGCCCTTCATGGATAGGGAGATGCGATTTCTTTCCAGATCGACCTCGAGCACCCTCACGGTCACTTTCTGCTGGACCCTGACCTCCTTGCGCGGGTCCTTGACAAAGTGATCCGCCATTTGGCTGATGTGAACCAACCCATCCTGGTGAACGCCAACATCCACGAAAGCCCCAAAAGCAGTGACATTGGTGACCACCCCGGGCAGATTCATGCCCGCATGCAGATCATCGATACGGTCCACCCCCTCGGCGAAGGAAAATGCCTCGAACACCTTACGGGGATCACGACCGGGTTTGGCCAGCTCGGCCAGGATGTCTGTCAGGGTGGGGAGTCCGATTTTGTCCGTAACGTAGGCGTGAAGATCGATCTGTCGGCGCAATGTTTCACTTTTAAGCAGATCCTTTATTGAGCAGCTCAGGTCCGCGGCCATGGCATTGGCAACGGAATAGGACTCGGGATGCACGGCGCTGGCATCGAGGGGGTTTTTCCCATCCCTGATTCGCAGGAAACCGGCCGCCTGCTCAAATGCCTTGGGACCCAGTCGCGGAACCTGCTTTAATCCCTTTCGGGAAGAAAAGGGACCGTTCTCGTTGCGGTAGGACACGACGTTTTTGGCAAGCTGCGGGCCAAAACCCGAGACATAGCTCAAGAGCTGTTCACTGGCCGTATTGACCTCGACCCCAACGGCATTCACACAGCTCATGACCACATCGTCCAGGCCGGCTTTCAAGTCCTGCTGGCTGACATCATGCTGATACTGCCCGACACCGATCGCCTTAGGATCAATTTTTACCAATTCGGCCAGCGGGTCCATGAGCCGCCGCCCGATAGACACTGCACCGCGATAGGTCAGATCCAGGTTCGGAAATTCCTCCCGGGCGACTTCCGAGGCCGAGTAGACCGACGCCCCGCTTTCGTTGACCATCAAAACCGGTATGTCCGCGGGCAACCCCGAGCCGGTCATGTTTTTGACAAACGTCTCTGTCTCTCGACCTGCGGTGCCGTTACCAATGGCGATGGCTTCTATCTCATGGGCCTTGCACAACCGGGTCAGCGTTGCTGCCGCAGCCGTCTTGTCCCGCTCCGCTTTGAAGAGATACAGGGTGTCCGCATGCAGAAGTTTTCCCTGACGGTCCAAACAGACGACCTTGCAGCCGGTGCGGATACCGGGATCTATGGCCAACACATTTTTTTGACCCAGCGGCGCGGCCAGGAGTAGCTCACGCAGGTTGTCGGCGAAGATTCCGATCGCCTCTTTGTCGGCCCGCTCTTTGGTTTCCAGGCGCATATCCGTCTCCATTGCATTGGACAGAAGCCGCCTGTAGGCGTCATGGACCGCTTGCTTGACCTGCTCAGAGGCGGCATTATCCGCTATAACAAAAAAAGTTTCGGCCAAATCCAGGGCATCTTCCTCCGGGGGAGCCGCCTGCAGGCTCAGGAAGGCCTCCTTTTCGCCACGGCGCATCGCCAATATCCGGTGCGACGGTGCCTTGGCGGCCGGTTCCTGCCAGTCAAAGTAATCTCTGTATTTGGCACCCTGCTCCTCTTTGCCGGGGATCACGGTTGTGCTCAGGATGCCTTTCTTGGCAAAAAGAACCCGCATCCGGGTTCGGATCTCAGGGTCTTCGTTCACCCATTCGGCGATAATATCCCTGGCACCGGCCAGAGCGTCTTCGATCGATTCGACACCCTTTTGCGGGTCAACAAATGCCGCTGCTTCAATGGATGGATCGGTGTTTTCATCCTGCTTAAAGAGGTGCTTTGCCAAAGGCTCAAGTCCCTTTTCCCTGGCCATTGTCGCCCGCGTGCGTCGTTTGGGACGATACGGCAGATAGATATCTACGAGTGCCGACAGTGTCTCGGCCGCAAAGATCTCCGCTTGCAGATCGTCTGTGAGTAAGTCCCTCTCCTGAAGCGATTTTAATATGCTCTCGCGACGTTTGTCCAATTCCTGAAGCTGCAAAAGCCGATCCCGGATACCCGTTATGGCCACCTCGTCCAGAGAGTTGGTGGCTTCTTTTCGGTATCGTGCAATAAAGGGAACCGTCGCACCGTCTGCCAGCAATTCAGCCGTTGCTTGAGCCTGTTGAGGCGCAAGCGCCAGTTCAGCCGCGAGTTTGGATATGTGTAATGGGTTCATTGTGCCTAAAATCCTATCCGTTCAAATTAAGAAGGGCAGCGGCATTTGCGCCCAGAATTGCCATCACTTCCGCTTCTGTAAAAACGATTTCCCGGGGCGCATTGTGCGGCAGATCTTTGATCAGTTGGATCCATTTTTTGGTAGGCTGAACCGTGTTGAAGATGGGGTTGTCGGTCCCAAACAAAACCTTTGAGGCTCCGGCGTAATCGAGAATATCGCGCAGTTCGCGGCAAAACAGTTCATAACGACCAAAGGCGTAGGCATCCCACATGGCCAAATCACCATAAAGATTGGGCTGATGAGCCGCCAGGGTGGCCCACGATCGCCAGTTAATCGCCCCCATGTGGGCTGCGATCACCTTAAGCTCCGGGAAGTCGACCGCCAGGTCGGCCAGAAGCGCAGGATCCGCAAATTTACAGCGTGCCGGAGGCATTAACGGTCCTGTATGAGTTAAAAGGATGCCGCCATTGTCGATTAAAACTTTCAGCACCTTATAGGACTCCGGCCCACTGGGATCATATCCGTGATCCGGATGATATTTCAGCCCGTTGACCCCAAATTCCTCAAAACATTGTTTCAGCATATCGGCTGCATTGGGCCTCCTCGGATCGATACCGGCCAGGGCCATGACCCGATCCGGATATTTCTGCCTGATATCACCCATTTGTTTATTGATATATTGTATCGTTTCAGGCGTAAGTCCTTCCATATCGGAATTGTCGACTGAACAGATCAGGGTCAGGTCGACTCCGGCCTCATCCATGGAGGCGATCAGCCGTTCGCCGGTGGGATCCGGCCATGTTTCCAGCGCCTTTTTTATCAATTCTTCGTGGTTTATTTTAATCCCCATGATTTCGGCCGCCCGGATGGCGTGTTTCGCCGTCAGGACCACCCGCTGTTCATTAATGATAGGCATGATGTGATAGTGGACATCGATGATCATAAATACGCTCCTTTCATTACTGTTTTTCCGGTACACTGCATCATTTTGTATTATCAAGACAGTGCCATGCAGATCGCATGGGTAACATCTGCCGTGGATGCCGTACCACCCAGATCACGGGTCAAAATGCGCCTTTCGGCAAACAGTCTTTCGACGACCCTTTGGATGCGCCGGGCGGTTTGCGTCAGGACCTGATCCTGGTGTCGATCCCCAAGCCAGTTCAGCATCAACGCTGCTGACAGAATAGTCCCGGCGGGATTGGCGATGCCCTGTCCGGCAATATCCGGTGCGGACCCGTGGGCGGCCTGGAAGTAGCCATGCCTATCACCGATCTCGCCCGTTGGAGAAATCCCCAGGCCGCCCACGGTGGCGGCCCCCAAATCAGAGATAATATCGCCGAACATGTTCTCGGTGACGATCACGTCATAGTGACTGGGGCGTGTCACGAGATAGGAAGAAAGGGCATCCACTATCGCATATTCCAGTTCCACATCGGGAAAATCCTGCGCCACTTCGGTACATATCTTTCGAAAAAAGGCATAGGATCTGAGGACATTGGCCTTGTCGCACACTGTGACCCGGCGTTTGCCGTCAATCGGCGCACCGTCTCTTTTCCGGGCCAGCTCAAAAGCAATTCGTGCGATGCGTTCGGTTCCCTCTCTAGTGATGACCAGGGAATCCGAAGCCACCTTATCGCGCAGGAGAATGCCGCTGCCCCGGGAGGCATATAGTCCCTCGACGTTTTCGCGTACAATTACATAGTCGATCGTTCCGGGATTGCCATGCCTAAGGTGAGACGGGACGCCCTCGAATAGTTTGATGTAGCGGATGTTGGCGTAAAGATCTAACTTGAATCTCATTTGGAGGCCAAAATCCTGTCCCGCCTCGGTTCCATCGGGATGGACAACGTTGGGATCCCCAACGGCACCATGCAAAATGGCGTCCGCCTTACGGCAGCCTGCAAGGGTTTCTTCCGGCAGCGCCTGGCCGCTTTTCTCGTATTGCCGGGAGCCGCCGGGATATTCGACGAACTTCAGTGTTTGCCGGTCTCCCAAGGCCGCCTTGAGGACATCGACTGCGGCCCCGCAGACTTCGGGGCCGATACCGTCGCCGTGAACCACGGCGATTTCATAGGGTTGAGAAGAAGACATAGCTGTCACCTTTAGATGGACTGTTTCGGCTCAACAACGATCCTTAAATTACGGCGCCTCCGGCATTTGGGTCTCCAGACCAAAGGCACTGCGAAGGTTATCCAGTCCTTCCTGCTGTACCGACCAAAGACGCCCTCCGATCAAACCGCCGTCGACCACCAGATCGTGTCCGTTTACAAAAGTGGATTCATCCGAAGCCAAAAACACCGCCGCCATGGCAATATCATCCACCAGACCCGAACGGTGAATCGGCTGCCACTGACCCAGGGCCTGTTTCATAACCTCTGCGGTCTCTTCGGCTTTCTCCGTCGGCAGACCCAGGGCCTTGCCGAAAATTCCGGTGGCAATACCGCCGGGGCAGATACTATTAACCCGCACATTGCTCTCGCCCAGTTCCATGGCAACGCATTTGGTCAGATGGACCACCGCCGCCTTGGCCGCGGCGTAAATCAACGATGATGAATATCCGGCTCGCAGGCCGGCCACGCTGCCGTTGTTGATGATACTCCCCGAGCCCTGGGCCTTCATTACCGGTGCTGCGTGTTTCAGGCCGAGCAAAACACCCCCGAGCAGGACCGCCATGGCCGCTTCGTACCCTTTAAGCGGTATGCTTTCGATGCCCCCCACCGGTGCCGGGCACCCGGCATTGTTAAACAGGCAGTCCAACCGGCCGAATCGGTTCAGCGCATAATCGATCATGGCCTTCACATCCGCCTCCCGGGACACATCGGTTTTTAGAAAATCGACCTTTTCACCCAGGGAACCTGCAATTGCCTGACCCTCTTTTTCCCGGCGCGCGGCAATCAATACCGAAGCGCCTTCTTGAGCAAAAACTTCAACCGTCCGACGGCCGATACCGCTGGTTCCGCCGGTCACAACTGCCACCTTACCTTGTAAGCGTCCCTCCATTTGCATTTCCTTTCGTCAAGACAGGTTATCAACGCTTCATTCCTACCCCGGACTCCGGCAAGAACGAATGGTAACATTCGCATCAATCGGCCAATTTTTCAAGTACGGCTCCGTATTCAGCTTTGATTCTTTAATCAGCATGGATTTGACAACGGGCATGATCTTCTGTAATTAAAACCGGAAAAGCAGCGCCATGATATGAACCTTCGCCGAATCATCATACTGACCTATCTAAATGTGCCGTACTATCTCCGCAAAATCACCGGCACCGGTGCGTTTGGGCGCCATAAAGGGGAGACCATCGACGATCCCATTCAAACCGATGGCAATTCACTTAAATCCGCGCTTATCAAACACCATGTGAAGCAATTCCATGAATCATCCTGCTCCGTCGCAAGCGTTGTTTCAGTCGTCAATGCCATAAGGGACGAACAGGGCGAAACGCCTGTGCCGGTCAGCCAGAAGGAAATTCTTGAAAAAGTAAGGGCTGCAAACTGGAAAGAAAGAATGAGCAAAAAGGGACACAACGGTAAACGGGGCCTCCCGCTGCCCGTTCTTTCCGAAGTCGTCAAAAGCAGCCTTGAGGCTTACGGAATATCCTATAAGGCCCTTGAAACGGTTCAGGCCCGGAAGAATTCCAAACAATCAGAAGGGATCAAAGCAGTTCTGTGGAAGCGACTGAGTGATTTTGAAAAAAAGGGCGATTGTCTTATCATCGCCCACTTTGACCAGGGTATCTATGTCCCGACCCTGAACATACCTCATATTTCACCGGTCGGGGGCTTTGATACCCAAAACGGCGATGTCACCATTCTGGATGTGGATCCACCACAGGAAAAGCCCTATAAAATCACTTTTGATACCTTTTACAAAGGACTATCCAGCAACTACCATCATTTTTTCAGACCGTTCGGCTTCGGCAGCGGCGGGTATGTTTATGTAAAAACGCGCTGATGATTATTTCCAATGAAAATAACATGATCGCACCTCTCGGCGGCAGACACCCTAAACGTCTGTTTGTTATGGATTTGGACGGAACCCTGCTACGCTCGGATCGCACGTTCGACGCCGTCGATCTGCGTGCTTTGGAGCAGCTCGGCGACCAGGGTGTCGTGCGAGCGATCGCCACCGGCCGTTCACTGTACTCATTCGATACCGTTGCGGATTCGGGCCTTCCGGTGGATTTTGTGATTTTTTCCACAGGCGCAGGGGTCGCTCAATATCCCGGTGGCCGGATTATTCGAAAGGTAAGCCTCGAACCGCATGAGGTAGAACATGCGTGTCAGATTCTCAAGGCGGCCCAACTCGATTTCATGGTTCATCGACCCATTCCGGACAACCATGCTTTTGCCTATTTTCAAACCGGAAACGGAAATTCGGATTTTAAAAGACGCATATCACTCTATAGCCGCTATGCTTACCCTCTGGAATCCTCTTCAAGTGCTTTCGGCCCGGCCACCCAACTGCTTGCCATCCTGCCGCCCCAAAACCCAATTCGTATTCTGAAAAAAATACGCGTTGAATTGCCTGAATACAATGTGATCCAGACCACCTCCCCCCTGGACGGGGAATCGACCTGGATTGAAATCTTTCCGAGGGCGGTTTCTAAAAGCCTGACAACCGCCTGGATGGCAAATGAAATAGGAATCAGCCAGCAGCAGACTGCATCGGTGGGAAATGATTATAATGATTTGGATTTACTCGAATGGACGTGTTCGAGCTATGTCGTCGATAATGCACCGGCCGATCTCAAAAGCCGCTTCCCGAGCGTCGCCTCCAATAATAACTGCGGTGTGGCTGAGACAATTAAGCGCTGGTCAGCCCTCTAATCACCGACTAATTTTCTCCCCAGCTCTTCGGCTTGTTGCATGAGTCCTTGATTTGACATGATCTCGCCGGGTTTTTCAGCACTTCCGTAAACCATTCCGACGATCCTCGCCCCGACATAATTGTAGGCGTCTTGAAAACTGCGCAGGGCGTTTACACACCCTGAATTGAAGGCATCGCTATCGCCATAGCTCATCGCGATGGCAATCCGTTTATTGAAAAACGGGCTTTGCTCGGCCGTATCTCTGAACATGGCAAAGCATCGGTCCATGAAAATTTTGGTTTGGGCCGTCATGGAAAACCAGTATACCGGGCTGGCAATGACCCACGCATCCGACTCAAGCAGTTTCGGGTAAACGGTTTGCATATCGTCATTGACGGCACATCCCGGGCGCTCTTCCTGCTGACAGTAATAGCATCCCTGACACGGGCTAATATGCATGCCGTTCAAATAGAGTGTTTCAACTTGGGCGCCCATCGATTCGGCCCCCTTTGTGATCTGTCGCGCCATTGTTGTACTGTTCCCCTTCTTGCGGGGGCTTCCCAGCAGCACCAGAACACTCTTTGGCTTTTCGTCATCTCGCATCATCATTCCTCCGTTTTGGTTATGATTTTAAACTTTCCTAAATTGCGCGATCATTCATCAAACCTTGATGATTTCGTAAAAAGCCGCTCATTCAACTACAGATGGCTAAGTAAAAAGGTTCATATACAAGGCGTAGAATTTTTTCAGAAACGAGGCCATACATGTAGTCTGCCGAGTGTCTGAAAAAATACTGCAACGCAGTAGATGGGACTTTTTACGACGCCATCAAACCTTGCGTTTTTTATCTTTCCAATATCCGGCCCGCAATTCACGCTTGAGGATTTTCCCGTAATTATTTTTTGGCAGTGCTTCCACAAAATCGATTGATTTGGGTTTTTTGTAGCCGGCAATATTGTCTTTGCAGAAACTGATGAGCTCTTTTTCAGTGGCCGCTTGGTCTTGCCTGAGGGCCACCACGGCCTTAACGGCCTCGCCCCATTTTGAGTCAGGGATTCCGATCACCGCCACTTCACCTACGGCCGGATGCTGTATAAGCACTTCTTCAATTTCACGCGGATAAATATTCTCCCCGCCGCTGATGATCATGTCCTTGGAACGATCCATGATGTAAAGATAACCATTTTGATCCAGGTAGCCAATATCGCCGGTATGGAGCCACTCCTTTACAATGGTTTCTGCGGTGGCGTCAGGATTGCGCCAATATCCTTTCATCACCAGATCAGAACGCGTCATGATCCGGCCGATTTTACCGGCCGGGAGCGCATTGTCATCGTTGTCAAAGATTTTCACCTCCACATCGGTTCGCGCAAAGCCGGCCGAGGCCAGCCGTTGCATTTGCGAGGGGGTACCCTCAAGGACATGATCCCTGTGCGGTAAATAGGTAATTGTCATCGGGGATTCGGCCTGCCCGAACAGTTGAACCAGACAGGGTCCCAGTTTTCCGATTGCCTTTTTGAGATCTTCGACCAGCATGGGCCCTCCGCCGTAATTGAGGGCTTTCAACGAACTGTGATCGTATTTGTCAGCGGCCGGGCTGTCGATCATCTGTTTGATCATGGTCGGAGCGACAAACATGTTGGTCACGCGGTATTGCGCGATAGTTTCAAATATCTTCTCCGGGTCAAATGATTTGGATGTTAAAATGATGTTGGCCTCCGCCTTGCCGATATTTGACAATGCGTAAAGACCGCTGCCGTGGGAAAGGGGTGCCGCATGCAGGGCAACATCATCCGGGCCGAACCCGGGACAGATATCGGCATAAAAATTCATGCTCATGGCCAGCAGATTACGATGCGTCAGCATGGCACCTTTGGGCATTCCGGTCGTGCCGGAGGTATAAAAAAGCCAGGCCATGTCATCCGGATGAACGTCCGCATTTCTAAAGTGAGCCGATTCCGGGCCAAGGAGTTTTTGATAGTCCCGCATTTCGCCCTCGGCACCGGACAGGGTAATCAGGTGGCGCGCCTTTGGTATCCGCTTCCGGATTTCAAGCATGGGCTGGTTGAATTCCGGTGACAGGATTACCGCCCCGGCTTCGGAGTGCTCGATGATAAAAGCGTATTCATTAGGATGGAGGCGAAAATTTATCGGTACGGTTCCACAGCCGGCCTTGAAGCAGGCAAACATGGAAACCAGCATTTCAGGATTATTGTACTGCAACAGGGCAACATTATCACCCTGTCGCACACCCAGCCGCAAAAGGGCATTGGCCAGCCGGTTTGCCCGGGACTCGAACTGAGCATAATTGATTTGGTCGGCACCATAAATGATGGCCACATTATCGGGAAATGTCCGGGCCGATTTTGTCAGCAGATTAGCGGTATTCATTTGTCCTCTGCAAAGGGTGTTTTCTTAGTCTCTTTCAGGCTATTTTACAACCAGATCCAAACTGCGACGAGATAAACTTTCACAACCGCTTTCCGTAACCCCAACCGTATGCCCGAAACATATGGCTTGCCCGCAAACACTGTCCATCAGAATCATATGCAAAAAGAAAACCATATTCGGCAGCGCCACGACAGGACAGCCGTGGTAGAACATGGGCCAGTCCATCCAGTTGGGCGAAAAAGTGGTGCCCAGGCTGTAGCCGGTCGCATTGAGACGATGTTCGCGCATACCGGCATCATCGCATGTCCGGGCATACGCATCAAAAACCTCCCCAATGGCAATACCCGGTCTTAATTTCTGCATACAGGCCTGCATGGCATTCAGTGCAATTTCGTGCATCCGGCTGTGTTCGGAAGTCGCCTGGCCGATGGGAATGGTCCGCATCAAGGCGGCATGATAGTGCCGGTAGGCACCCGCCCACTCGAGGGTCAGCTGATCCTGGGTGTCAAGCTTGCGTCGGCCTGCTTTATAGCGGCACAGCAGGGCATCTTCGCCTGAGCCGATGATAAATTCATTACCCGGATAATCGCCACCACCGGCAAAAATAACCCCCTGCATGGCGGCCAGGATATCGCCTTCGTCGGCACCGGGTTGAGCCAGCCGGTGGGCCTCGTCAAGGGCCAAATCGGCCAGGTCGGCCGCTTTGCGGACATAGACCATTTCGGCGGGACTTTTTATGACCCGCAGCCGGTTTAACAGATCGGAAGCATCTTCCAGAACACAAAATTCGTGCAACGCTTCATCCAGCAGCTTGCCGTTTTTGGCCGTCAGGCCATAGGCATCGTACTCGACTCCCAGGCGTTTATTTTTGCAATCGAATTCCTTCAAAATCTCTTTTAGCTGTAGCGCCGGGTTCACATTGTCGCCATCGACCCAAATGCGAATATCTTCGATAATCGACGTGTGTCTCGCTTGACGCAGATCGGGAGCACGCGTCAGCAAAACAAAGCGGCCGTCCGCATTCAGATATAAACATTGGAAAAACACATAGCCGAATGTGTCATAACCGGTCAGATAGTACATGCTCTCCTGACGAAACATCAGCAATCCGTCCAATCCCCGATCCACAAGCAACTGAACCGCCCGATTGCGACGATCGTCAAACTCTTCTTTGGAAAAATGCAATGCCATGCGCGACAATCTCCTTTTGACAGCGACTTAAATTGAGCGATTCTATATAAACCGCCAAATACTAAAATAGCAAGGGCCTAAATTGAGTGATTGTCGAGTTTGCCGGAAATGCAAGGCGCAGGGTGTGCAGCTGTAGTGGTACTACCGCAAACGCCCCTGCAACGCAGTAGATTCGGTAAAATCGACAATCACTCAAGGAATCCGCTTGCGATGGCGGTTACGCTTTGCCCACATCGAAAAAACCATGTGCATTTTCGGTTGTAACGGCGGCCACTTCTTTGACGGAAATTTTTTTCAGGCCGCTCACCTGGTGCAGGGTCGTCAGCAGGTCGGCAGGCTCGGATATCTTCCCTTGATATGCAACCGGAGAATCGGTTTCGAGCAGAATCCGATCTAAAGGGGTTCTTTTAATGGCCGTTTGATGGGGCGGGCTATAGGATAGGGCCGGTGTGGCTGAAATATGGTAGCCATCGGCGAGGAGCCGATCCAGCACATCAGGCGGACCGGCGTACCAATGGAAAACGGCCCTGGCAATACCGGCTTCAGCGACCATTCGATGGGACCGCTCATGGGAGTAACGGGCATGGACGATGACCGGTTTATCCTGTTTTGCGGCCAAATCGAGAACATGCTTAAAAACCCCTATTTGAACCGGCTTTTTAATTTTCACCTTATAATCGAGGCCCACCTCTCCCAGAGCGACGCATTGCCCCAGGTATTGATCCACCTGGGCCAGCGTTGGTTCAATTTCATTCTCCCGAATCGACCAGGGGTGATATCCGATGGCGGGCAAAATCACACCCGGGTAGCTGCGGGCCAATGCCATCGTTTTGCGATTGGACGTCAGATCCATGCCGACGGCGACAATCTGTTTTACGCCAAGGGATACGGCTCTTTGAACGGCATCGTCGATCGTTTCAATTTCCGCCAAATGAACATGGGTATCGATGAGTTCCATTATTTCCGAACCATCTTTCAAGCGTTGTAATCGTTAGACATCATATGGCATTTCATAAAAAAAGGCTTGTCACTGTTTTATAATGACAAGCCTTGGTAATCGGTGGCGGGGACGACGAGACTTGAACTCGCGACCTCCGGCTTGACAGGCCGGCGTTCTAACCAAAACTGAACTACGCCCCCACATTTGCTACTTGCGATTCTCCCGCCATTCCTGGCGGGACGTTCTAACCAAAACTGAACAACGCCCCGAGGTAATTTTGGTAGGCGGAACAGGGCTTGAACCTGTGACCCCCGGCTTGTAAGGCCGGTGCTCTCCCAGCTGAGCTACCCGCCCCCAGGGTATTCATTCAAAGGAACATTTTGCTAACAATTGCACTTCGTAAAGTCAAGATTATTTTTGGCATTGGCATGCGATAAATCAGTTAATCGGGGCCCTTTCTTCCTTTTCTTCAGCAGCCATTTTGAAAGGGATGTCGCTCTTTTTGAATATCGATTCACCCTCTTTTACGATCAAGGCATGCGACAACACTTCATCCATGTGGTCAACCAGAATGATTTCGACCTGTTTTGATATTTCGTTAGGGATATCCTTTAAATCTTTCTTGTTTTCCATGGGGATAATGATCCGTTTTATTCCGCCTCTATGGGCAGCCAGAATCTTCTCCTTTAAACCACCAATAGGGAGGATGCGACCTCGTAATGTAATCTCACCGGTCATGGCAATGTCCCGAAAAACCGGTCGTTGGGTCAGAATTGATACGATCGAAGTGCAGATCGAAATTCCGGCCGAAGGGCCGTCTTTGGGAATCGCGCCTTCCGGTATGTGGATATGCAAATCGAGTTCTTCATGGAAGTTGGGGTTGATCATCAGCGTGTCTCCCCGGGAGCGGACATAGCTCACCGCTGCCTTGGCGGACTCCTGCATGACATCGCCCAGCTTTCCGGTTATAGTCAGCTTCCCCTTTCCCGGCATGGTCAAGGTTTCAACGCACAGCAACTCGCCCCCCACCTGGGTCCACGCCAGCCCGGTGACAAGCCCGATTTGATCCTTTTCTTCGATTTGTCCGTATTTGAAAGGCGGGGCTCCCAGATACTTTGGAATTGATTTTCCCGAGATGCTGAAGGCTTTTTTATCTTTCTGCTTGAGCACTTGACGTGCGATTTTACGACAGATCGAGGCGATTGAGCGTTCCAGATTGCGGACACCGGCCTCGCGCGTATACCGCTGAATCAAGGTAGATACGGCACTCTTCGAAAAATGGATTTTCATCCCTTCCAGCCCGTTCATGAGGATCTGTTTGGACATCAGAAAACCTTTGGCAATATGATATTTTTCATATTCGGTATAGCCGGGCAGATTAATGATTTCCATCCGATCCTGCAGGGGCAGTGGAATTTCGAAGAGCGTATTGGCAGTGGTAATAAAAAGGATGTTCGTGAGATCATAATCGAGATCGAGGTAGTGGTCATTGAAAGAAAAATTCTGTTCCGGATCCAGAACTTCGAGCAGAGCCGCAGAGGGATCCCCCCGAAAGTCCATGCTCATTTTATCAACTTCATCCAGGCAGAAGACCGGGTTGTTGACGCCGATTTTTTTGAGTGATTGAATAATCTTACCGGGCATGGCACCGATATAGGTGCGCCGATGCCCCCTGATTTCGGCTTCATCGCGTACTCCGCCCAGGGAAAGCCGGATAAATTTGCGTCCCGTCGCCCTGGCAACCGATTTAGCCAGTGATGTCTTGCCAACTCCCGGTGGCCCCACAAGGCATAAAATCGGTCCGCGCACCTTCTTGATCAGGGCCTGAACGGCAAGGTACTCGATGATTCGTTCTTTGGGTTTGTCGAGACCGTAATGGTCTTCATCCAATATCTTTTCAGCCTCTTTAATATCGTTGCCGATCCGGGTTTTTTCAAACCAGGGCAGGCTGATGATCCAGTCTATATAATTGCGCACGACGGTCGCCTCGGCGGACATCGGCGTCATCAGTTTCAGTTTTTTGAACTCCTGTCTGACCTTGGCCGCCGCCTCCTTCGACATCCGTTTGCGCTTGATGCGTTTGTGCAGCTCTTTGAGTTCATCGGCGGCCTCATCATCGGATCCCATCTCCTTTTTAATGGCCCGCATCTGTTCGTTTAAATAGTACTGTTTCTGGGTCTGTTCCATCTGCTTTTTAACGCGACCCTTGATACTCTGGTCCATCTGGAAAATTTCGATTTCCATCTTGATCAACTGCAGGAGGTGTGCCAGTCGATCGCTTTGAGAGGCTGTTTCAAGGAGCTTCTGTTTATCTTCAATTTTAAAAGAGAAATGGGCCGCCACGGTATCTGCCAGCTGTGAGGGGTCGGTGATGGCGCCCACATTGCTGACGAGTTCTCTAGAAATATTTTTGTTCAGGCGGGCATATTCTTCAAATCCTTCGATAATGGCACGCGTAAGCGCAACCGCTTCGGCGTTCGTCATTTCAGGCTCGACAAGGGGTTCCAGTTCGACCTTGAAAAAATCCTGCTGATCGATGAAATTAACGATCCGCGCGCGTGATTTTCCTTCCACCAGCGCTTTCACGGTGCCGTCCGGCAATTTGAGCAGCTGTAGCACACTGCCAATGGTGCCTACCGTGCGGATATCTTTTTCCCTCGGATTGTCGACATTGGCCTGTTTTTGAGCCACCAGGAAAATGCTTTTGTCATCGTTCATGGCGCTCGAAAGCGAATTGACCGATTTGGTGCGGCCAACGAACAAAGGGGCGACCATGTACGGGAAGACCACGATATCCCTTAGGGGAAGCAGCGGGAGGATGATTTTTGAGGATTCAAATCTTTCGTCTTTAAATAATTTCGGCAAATTTACCATTTTGGTTTTCATCGTCTACTCACTAATTGTTGTTAGGCAGTTTGTTTGGTCGATTCCTGCTCCTGCTCATACAGCAAAATCGGATCTTCTCTATTCAAAACCACGTCTTCGCTGACGACACACTCTTTCACATTTTCAGTTGAGGGAATCTTGTACATAATATCCAACAGACTCTTCTCCATGATTGCGCGTAAACCCCGTGCCCCGGATTTTCGTTTAACGGCTTCTTTGGCAATCGCTAAAAAAGCACTGTCGGTAAAACGCAAGTTGACACCCTCAATCTCAAACAGCTTTTTGTACTGTTTGACCAACGCATTTTTAGGTTCCTGAATGATCCGGATCAGAGTTGATTCGCTTAATTCATCCAGGGTGGCAATTACCGGCATGCGCCCCAGAAATTCCGGAATCAATCCGAATTTTAGCAGGTCTTCGGGTTCCACCGTACGCAGGATTTCGCCGATATTCCTTTCGTCTTCGGACATGATTTTAGCACCAAACCCCATGAGCTTCGATCCCATGCGCCGTTTGATGACATGATCGAGTCCAGTAAAAGTTCCGCCGCAGATAAAAAGGATGTTGGACGTATCCACCTTCACAAAATCTTGCTGCGGATGCTTTCTTCCCCCTTTAGGCGGCACACTGGCAGTGGTCCCTTCAACTATTTTTAACAATGCCTGCTGCACCCCTTCGCCGGATACGTCGCGCGTGATGGAAGGGTTGTCCGACTTGCGGGCGATTTTGTCGATTTCATCGATATAAACAATCCCCCGTTTGGCCTTTTCAACATCATAATCGGCGTTTTGGAGCAACGATAATATAATGTTTTCGACATCTTCACCCACATAACCGGCCTCCGTAAGGCTGGTTGCATCGGCGATCGTAAAGGGGACCTGTAAAAACCGGGCCAGGGTCTGTGCCAGCAAGGTCTTGCCGCAGCCCGTGGGACCGATCAATAAAATATTGCTTTTCTGGATTTCGACATCTTTGGTATTTACCCCTGAATCGAGGCGCTTGTAGTGGTTGTACACGGCCACGGCCAGATTCTTTTTGGCTTCATCCTGTTCGATGACGTAATCATCCAGTTTTTCTTTGATATCCTGGGGGGTAAAGGTTCCCACCAGCTTTTCAGCTTCTTTTTCACTCTCCTCTTCGATTATTTCGCTGCAAAGCTGGATACATTCATCACAGATATAGACCGCCGGGCCTGCAATGAGCTTGGATACCTCTTTTTGGTTTTTGCCGCAAAAAGAACAGTACAGATTGTCCCCCTGGTCCCTGTTTTCCGCCATGCTATGCCTCCGGTGTGTCTAATTTGTCGAGATCGTCCCGATTGGTAATCACATGGTCGATAATCCCGTATTTTTGGGCCTCTTGACCGGACATGAAGAAGTCGCGATCGGTATCGTTTTCGATCTGTTTCATATTTTTGCCCGTATGTTGCACCAAAATTTTGTTTAACGTTTCCTTCATTCTCAATATTTCTTTGGCCTGGATTGCAATGTCGGAGGCCTGCCCCTGGAATCCGCCCATGGGCTGGTGAATTAAAATCCGAGCGTTGGGAAGCGAGTAGCGTTTCTTGGCCGAGCCGGCCGCTAGTAAAAGCGCTCCCATGCTGGCCGCCTGGCCGATACAAACGGTGGCGATATCGGGTTTGATGTACTGCATCGTGTCGTATACCGCCAGACCCGCAGTAACCAAACCACCTGGTGAGTTGATGTAAAAATTGATATCTTTGTCAGGATCTTCGGATTCGAGAAAAAGGAGCTGTGCGATCAGCAAATTGGCGACTTCGTCATTCATGGCGGTTCCTAAAAAGATGATCCGGTCCTTTAGAAGCCTGGAATAAATATCGTAGGCCCTTTCCCCTCGACTGCTCTGTTCAATAACCATCGGTATGAGTGGCACGCGTTGGCTCCTCTTTTTATTCGGTTTCGGTTTGCGCCTCTTCAGCCTCTGGCTGATCGGCCGCATCGGGATTTTCTATGGCTGTCTTTTCGATTTCTTCGACCTGGTTACTATCCACTATAAGTTTTATCGCCTGTTTTTCAAGTAATGCATGCTTAAAAAGATCAAGTTTGTCTTTTTTCTGCTGATAAAATGTCTTGATCTCCTCCACCGGTTGGTTATAGCTGGCAGCCATCTCTTCAAACCCTTGTTCCAGGTCGACATCGGCCAGCTTCAGGTCTTCCTGTTCGATGACTTTATTTAATATCAGGTAACGTCTGACCTGTTTTTCGGCCGTTTCGCGATATTTTTCAGCAAATTCCTGCCGGTCAATCCCCAGACCCTCCATGGTTTGGTTTTGGTAAGCAAACGTCCTTTCGGCTTCTTCCACAATCCCTTCAAGCTCATAATTTACCATTGTCTCCGGCAGTTCAAAGCTGGTTTTCTCAATTAAGGCTTGAAAAATCTGTTCGTTCAGCTCTTGCTCGGCGCGTTTTTCATACCCCTCACTCAGGTTTTTGCGGATTTCGGTTTTGAGCTCCTCCAGGGTTTCATATTTACCCGCATCTTTGGCCATTTCATCATCGATTTCGGGGAGTTGTTCCTCCCTGATTTCGTGCAGCATCACCTTGAAGCTGATGTCAAGTGCCGCCAGATTCTTGTTAAAATAATCTTCGGGAAAGCTGACCGAGATTTCACGCTCTTCGCCAGGCTGCATGCCCACAATTTGTTCATCAAACGCTTTTAATATCCGGCCCTCTCCCACCTTGAGGGTAAAATTTTCGGTCTTGGCGGTATGCTCAAACGGGTTTCCGTCTTTAAACCCTTCATAGTCGATCAAGGCAAAATCGCCGTCTTCAAGGGGCCGTTCTTTCTCGACCGGTTTTAGGTTTCCCAGACGTTTCTGGAGCAATTTGAGCTGTGTTTCGATTTCTTCGTCACTGGTAACGTAGCGCGACTTTTTTAATGTCAGATCTTTGAAATCGACATTGTCGATTGCGGGATTTATTTCAACCGCGGCTTCATATCTGTACGCCTGGCCGGCTTCAAGTGCCGGCGGATCGATTTGAGGAGTTCCCACGATTTTGAGATCATTTTTCTGAATGGCCTCAAAAAAGGATTCCTGAATCAAGCGTGACGACACATCGGCGTGAACATCTTTTTTAAAGAGTCTTTCAAGCACGCTTCGGGGGGCCTTTCCGGGGCGAAACCCTCTGATTTTAGCTGATTTTTTTATCTTAGCATACGCTTTATCCAATTCCTGCGTCACTTGATCTTCAGGAATCTCAACCAGGAGCTTTTTTTTAACCGAGCTCACATCTTCTACGGTAACCTGCATAACCTTCCTTCCTTAAGCCAAGTGCCTGAAGCAAATAATTCCCCCAGGCACTTTAAGTGAGTTATTTTGAAATGGTGCGAGAGGGGAGACTTGAACTCCCACTCTGTTTCCAGAGCTGGATCCTAAGTCCAGTGCGTCTGCCAATTCCGCCACTCTCGCCAAATTTTTATCGATGAATTTAAAAATAAAGAAATCGGTATTTTTCTTTAATTGGTAAAAAAACGGAAAAATCCAAGGAGTAACTTGACTTCACCTGTTCTCATCGTATTTATTAAAACTAATATCAAACCCTATGGGTGTCAAGTAAAATTGAAGTGGAACCCGGTATGTCCGTTATTAATAAAAATATATGGTTAAAACAGTATATTATCTGTATTCTGATTTCAGCTCTTTTCATTTTCTCCAGTGCAGCCGCCGCCGGGGCTCAAAAAACAAATTTAGCTTTGGATCAGGGTCCGTTCAAAGTTGCTCTGGACCCCGGACACGGCGGTCACGATGCCGGAGTAAGGGGGGAGAATGGAGTTCTTGAAAAAACCGTTACGTTGACCCTTGCCAAAATGGTTGCCCGCCAGTTGGACGACGCCTTTCTTGTCGTATTGACACGCAACGCCGATTACGCGGTTGATCTGATCGAGCGCGGAGCCATCGCCAACCACAACAGCGCTGATTTGTTTATCAGCCTCCACATCGGGGGCAGCTTTTTGCATCGCGTCAGCGGGGGGGCCATCTTTTATTATGAAAAGGTTTCGGTTTCGGATTCGGATACGGGGACGGAAGCCGGTTTGTCGAAAAACGACGTTTCCGCCGACTGTGACAACCGCTGGGACTGTCTGCAGTCCAATCACACCATCCGCAGTCGCGTTCTGGCAAATTTGATCAAAAAGCGTCTTGCAGAACGTGTCACATTCTGGGATATCCAGGTCCGCGGGGCACCCCTTATGGTTTTAAAGGGTGTGGACGTGCCGGCGGCCGTCATCGAAATCGGTTATCTGACAAACCCCACGGATGAAAAAACATTCGGCGATCCCAAAATTCTATCTGACATCGCCCGGGGAATAAGTGATGGAATTCACCGTTTTTTTAAAAAATCACCCTAGAAAGCAGTTTGGCCGGAATCTGCAATTGTGGAATTGGTGGGAGTTTTTTTTGGGTTTAAATGATTTTCCTTTCCGGCCTTGAACGGATAAACAAAGCGTGGTACCTATAATTTCCAATTATCGGGGCGTGGCGCAGCCTGGCAGCGCGCCTGCTTTGGGAGCAGGAAGTCCGCGGTTCAAATCCGCGCGCCCCGACCAATAATTTCAACAACTTAGAGCTCTCTTTTTTTGTGGATTTTGGCTTCCAGATACCTTTTAGGTACCCCACTCCCCTTCGAACAGTTTTTTCAATTTTCTAACTTGCTGAAAATATTAGGAGAAAATTTTTACATTTTTTATAGAGTCTACTCGGTCAACTAACATATTATGTAGTATTTCAGTTGGTTATTTTTTTGATGCTTCTGCGACCACCTGCACCTTCAGCAGGCAGTCTTTCGACAATTTTTGTTTAAATTGGAAACAGGAGATAAGTTATGCCAAATTTTCCAAAAGTTCGTTAATTCTCGCAGTATACTGAAAAATAAGAGATCGGATTGAGGGAGTGCGGATTAGTTCCTCTATGTTTTCACGTTTGCTGGCAGCCATAAATATAAGAATCATCGGCCTCATGGATTGTGAGACACAGATTTCCAGAAGGCACGCGTTCTTCTGTGAAACTGCTATGTCCAAACTGGTATCGCCCATCCAGGTTATATTCTTTAGGCCTTTTTTTCTTGGTTGTCAGTTTCTCGTATATTCTAAAACTGATAGAAACATCCTGAATTTTTGTTTTAGTGTTCCCTTTCGACAGGTATACTTCATAATTCTGCTTTTCAAGGGCTTTAATAATTGTGTCCATAATACGGAGAGATCGCCTCAAGGTTGCTTTGGAGACTGATATATCAAGACATCCTTTCTTCGAGGGATAAATACCTTGACGCTCATCAGAATTGACCCACCTATACTTATAAAATATG
>CAZNFS010000017.1:0-30384 GCA_964572695.1 uncultured Desulfobacteraceae bacterium | reverse complement strand
TATCGTCTTTTCCTTCCAAGGCAATAGCCCAGACAAGGGGTTCCGGCCATCCATGCTTTTCAGCGACCTGGGGAACGGTGAATCCGCGCCGCAAGTCAGTATTTAGGGAAAAAGGCAGTTCTGCCTTTTTCCCTAAATGGTAATATATCGTTTTCTGATCAAGTCCAAGACGTGCTGCTATACGCTCTTGAGGGATTCTAAGCCGGTTCATTCGAAAGATGTAAATATCACGTTCCATCTGAGTTGCTGCCCGAAGGTCGGCTATATATGTATCGACGGTTCTCCTTGAACGACCGATTGCTTTTCCAATTTGGGCAGATGTCAATTTTGGGTTCTGTTGAAACGCCCGGCGGGCAGTTGTTATAGCCTCCTCTTCGGTCAACTGGAGGGGGCCTATGGCTTTCTGGGCCGCATAGAGAAGAGGATCGATGCCATCCAACGTAATAATGTGGACCGGTATCTCGGTTGCACCGATTTCCCTGTACGCATTCAAGCGATGGGCGCCATCAAGAATGCGGTATTTATCATCATCATCATCATCCGGATGAATCTGCACTTCAATGGGATCTATCTTAAATCCGTCTCTCATGTTTTCAGCAAACATCGAGACGCGTTTTAAAGATACCCCTGATCTTGGGTATATTGTTTCATCGAGTATAATTTGCGAAATGGGAATTTTGCGGATTGCCTGTACCATATTGCCTCCTCATACAAAGATCGGTTGGGTATTGGTACAACGTACTTGACCCCTATGTCTTCCTCAAATAGTTGTCAAGTATGAAGACCTGGCCTTTGTTTTCAAAACAAAGGCCAGGTCCCGAAACGTCTTGAAATCGATATCCGGGCTTCGAGATTGACGATCTGGGCGTGATTTAGCGTTGATCAATGGTATGGCAGGGGGTGGGCTGCTATCCGATAAATGAACGCGAACTATTAGATATAATTTCGCATTTGGTGGCATATTGGCGAATCTGATTACGATTGAACCATAAGTATCGTAATCAGAACCTCGATTGATTTCCAATAGGGTTTCTGGTTTGCGTTGTAGTCGTTACCGTTTTGGTCATTGGTTGAGTTTGGTTGTTGACCAAGCCTATCTAATTCCAACGCCTTCGTGACGTGCATTAGGATCGTCACCAAATTTCCATCAGTTGGGCATTGATGTTTTGTATTTGTCATTAAGGCGATCGTTTTCTTCCTTCGTCACGTATGCCGTCTTAAACGAATTTAGGATTTGAAATGTTTCATTAATGTTCGTTGCATTTAACAAGCGGCCGATTATTATATTTATTGGCACCTTGTGTTCATTAACTAAACCGAACTTGTTTTTGTGGCGATATACAACTGATTCGGACCCAGTATTCTTTTTAGCTTCAACCGACAATGGGATCGTATTGTGCTGTTATTAATGTTCAAAACCCCTTCATCCAAAAACCTGAATAAAAAGTCACGCATCAATCGATTGCTAATGGCATTTGATTTTGTCAATTTCAAATCGTTCATCGCCACTAATTGCATTCTTCGTGTTTCTATTTCTGTAAAAACAATTTGTGCGTGTCCGTATGTGATTTCCAATACTATAGTGCTGTACTATAAATCCCAGACTTATGTTTTGATTCCAATCACCAAGCCATTATATTAATAAGAATCTTCGAAAATTTCTTCGATTCCCGCCAGCCCTTCAACGATTTTTTTTATTGGAAGGTTTTGGTGCTGGCACACCATCAAGTGGTTTAGAAAGTATGACTAATGTTGTAATTAAAAGTAACAAAAGCCGCTTTCGCTTCATATGGGAATGTTTTTTCAAAAGGAATTGGGTCGATAATATTTAGATTTTGAATATTTGGAACAGAAATTGCTATTGCTTTAACAACAGCATAATTCGAATCCATTATAATGTATCTTAATCCCATGCCATATAAATGGCCTGTTGGTAGCTTTTTAAGGGTTTCTTCCGTGATCTTTACAATTCCTTTGACCGTCATCGTAGCCAATTTTTCTCCGCTATCATTAGTATTTATAAAATCTATTTCAATGTGTTCTAACTTTAGGAAGCTTGGTGTAGAAAGAATGAAGTCGCACGACGGATATTGAGACGGGGGAATAACCTTGCCAATAAATAAGCTTGCACACCCAAGAAGAACAAGGCTGGCTATTACTGTAAGATAGCGACAGAATGACATCATGGTATCCTCCTTTTATTTTAAGCTCACGCACTTTTGGTTATGAGATTATAAGTATTATCTTTTAGTACATCAAAAAGCGGTGAAAAGGCTGGACTTTTTTGACTTTATCGTCCTATCGATTATTTGTATTAGATTTACTCTGATAAACCCAATTCCTCCTATAAAGCAAAAGCACATAAGCGCCAATGCGGGTAAAAGGCCCAGATTTAAGGCAATCCAACACATGCCTACAACAGGCAATAGGCTTGCCCGAACCATTGTTCGCAGGGCATCATATTTTGCAATAAAGTCAGCCATCGGTGGTGAATAGGAATAATAAAAACTCACTAAATTTTTGCCTATGCTATCGTCCAACAAGAATCGGTCTCGGAACTGACGTAATATCTGAACTTTCGGTTCCATTGAAGAACCATAAGCCGCCGTCGCTATAAAACAACCACCACCGCCGCCGTCGCCGGTACTCTCAATAATTGATATAATAACTTCATCGGTAGTACGGAAAGTACCGTCTTCAATTCTAAGTTGAAATGTTAATTCATCATCCCAAAATTGATAGTTAGGAGCCACAAAAGTTGGGTTTACAGTTGATTCATCCGATAAATCAACTTCAGGTCCGTCCGTTTGTGTCCATTGATACGAGATACTGTCTCCATCGGGGTCATTACTATTGGAGGCATCTAAAGTAACTGTATTGCCTTCATAGTCATCCTGATCGACACCGGCATCTGCCGAGGGTGGCTTATTATTGTAAACTATATCTAAAGTATAAATAGTTTCTACCCCATCATATAACAGTGTAAAATCTAAGTTGAGATCTGCCGGATTATCAGTGAATGACCATTGTAAAAGTTCAAAAACAGAAGAAATATATACGTCACCACATTGACTATCACCACTTGCCGCCTCAAGCCGGACTGTATCAAACTGAACGTCATTTTGAACTATAATAAAAGATGAACTACAAATAAAAGGTTGGTCAGGCTCAACAGGTACAATTTCAACCCACACAGAATAGTCTTCCCTCCAAACATATATATTAAATTGCTCAGCATAACTACCAGAGCCTCGAGTAAAAATACTGGAAAAAGCATTGTTTGGATGTCCAGAAGGACGTGCGAGAACTTGAGGTGGTAATCCCAATAAAACAAAAAAAATTATTATCCACGGAAAAATAAATCTTTTCATCATTTTTCTCCTTAAATAAAAATTTTATATTTTTTGCTGTCCTGTTTTTCAACCATAAAATGCCTATATAAAAATGGGGGTTACTGGAATGATAAAGGTGTTATTGCAAAATTGATGATTTACAAATTTAATCAATCAATTATTTTGAAATGACAATATTCAAGATATTGTGTTGGTGGTCAGCTGGGCGAACCAATCCAGAGCATCGAAGGTTTTTTAACTGTTTGCCGCATAATCCAAGTTTATATTATGATTTCTAATTTTTTCAACAAAAACAATCAGCGTGTCCCCTTGTATGTCATAGAAAACGATACCGCTAATATCAAGATCGTCAGCAATTCATAGTTTGCTCATAATCAATGTGAAAATAAAGAACAATACAAAAAAGGCCTTTTTCATGGCAGCCCCCTTTTGTTTTGTTAGGCTTAAATTATTTTGTCAGGTTATCCATTTCGTTAAAAAATAATCTCTCGGTATCTCCTTTACTTGCGCATCTATATTGCTCCTGTCGAGTTGTCATGCCGTATAAATTTTTACCGGTAAAAAGAGTGGTAATGTGATGGTCAAGGATTACTAAAGATTGATTCGCTTCTTCGACAACTTTAACCTTCATAATTGATGTAACTTGTCCAGTAACAGGACTTGCATTCCAGGTCCCACAATCAGCCTTACCAACAGATTGGATAAGACGGGAAGCTGATATAATCTCGCTGGTCGAAACATTGGCAGAAGCAACTTGATACCCCATGTTCGCCAAAGCCTTTTGAACTAAAGCAATCGAGGTGACTCGATCAGTAGAATAACTACGTTGTTTAATTGGATTATAACTATTTAAATCGGGCCGAGTTACAGGGGCAAACGCACAGCCAGTAAGCATAGATAACAAAATAAGAATTATTACAAATTTAAATCTACCCATAATTTATATCCCCCTTATTGTAAATTACAGCCTTTCTTGTTGGCAAGTTCGACCAATACATTATGCCGCTTTCGTAACGCCTCCGATTCGATTTTTTCAGCTCCGGAAAGATCCATCCAGAACAAAGCGGGCCAAAATAACAAAGCACCAGCAGCGCCTAAAACAACATTTTGCCCGGTAGTTCCTTGAACCTTTTTTGTTTTTTGGGCAATTTGTAGTTTGGTGGCGTTTATCTCATATTTAAGCGTTTCACAACTTAATCCTTGATCTCCTAACTGGTATTCCGCTACCGGTAAGGCGGTCCTGCCCCCACAACTATACAAAGAAAAGGAAATTATTAATAAAAAAACGGCAAAAATAATCCTTCTGTCCATATGGGTTATTTCCTCTTTGCGGATCGGGTGTATCATTCAGTTTCAAGAGAGCTCGAACGCTATTGCCGCATTCCAGGATGAGCAGTCGGTAGAGGCCAAATTTCGGTGTGGAATGAATATGTTACTAAACCATATTAGTAGGTTTTGCAAACAAAATATGTTGGAGGGCATTTTGGAACGAAATATTCATGATTTGCTGACCAATCAGAAACCCAATCACATGATCACGCCACCATCACTTCCATGCATCTATCAATCGAGTCCAAAACTACCATGGATGTTCAATTCGAGCCCGCATTGCTGCCACAAGGGTCTCAAGTTCAGAATTTGACAGTTTGGAAAGGAAATCCAGTTCCGAATCAGTTTCAAGAAGCTTTTTGGTGATTTCGATGAGCTGTTCTTTGGTCATTCGCGTTGAATAATCTAACCTATCTGCCAGGTCAATCCATAATCCACTTTTCGGTCTGCTTAACAGGATCAATCACCAAAACTGACCTGCCCAACTTCCGGGCATAATCCACAGCAGTAGCAGTCGCGCCCGGTGTACCATCCCAGACCGCAATTACAGCATCGGAATTGTCAACCATCCATTCATTTCGTTTCTGCATTTTCCAGGCGGCGATAAAGGGGGACAGTTAACCGATTAACAGCGGAAGCATTTATACCGAGAAAGTGTGCGACATCTGCAAAAGATCGGCCAGACGTTCAAACAATTTCTCCCGATCTTTTCTATTGCTAAATATCTTTTTTCCATCAATGTCCCGGCCCATAACATGATGTAAATAGTTGAACTTTGACATTACCGTGTGGGCACTCGTTACGATATATCAATGAATCTGAAGGCGCGATCGACTTCAATGATCGGGTCATCATTATCGATCCACTGACTGGCATAGTTCAGGCAGTTACAGATAAAGACCGTGTTTTGATACGTGCATTGCCTGCGATAGTGGACATGCCCGCAGATGAAATAGGCCACCGAATATTTCAAGGCCAATTGGCCGTATTGCTGACTACCGAGAAAGGCGTTTAGATACTCCCACAACCGATCAGGTGGTTGCACAGTAAAATCGATTAAGGGCAATACGTGCGTTACCAGGATAATCTTTTTGTCTCGATTGGATCGGAGCTGCGTTTCGAGTTTTTGATAAAAGTAATCATGCATTTCGATGGTCGATTTATCCCAGCGGGCTTTTATCTTATCCTGCCAGATTCGGTCATCGATTTGCATGCGGTCAAATTGGGCCTGGTCGTATTCCCGGCTGCCGAAAGAGTAATCATACCAGCCGAGGTCTCCGATGACGACCCAATCGTTGGCCAAAGCGGCGGGACCGTTGCAGAGATTTCCGCGAAATGTCTTTAAAGCCTCATAGATCTCCCAGGCTGTCGTATCGGGGTGGTTTTCATTCCAGATATCATGATTTCCGGGGACAAAGAGGCATCGCACACCAGTGCGTTCTTCAAGTGAGTTCAAAATGTTTAGGGTGAGACGATAATCGTTGGCGATGTCTCCGGCGATTATCATGATATCGACCGCGTTTTTCTGGATGACAGACCGCAATCCGTCCACAACCCCTTCAGGGGTGGGGTGGTCGATGTCGACATGAATATCGGACAGGATTCCGATGCGCACAACGGGCCTCTTAGTCTTACCCTAATTGAGCGTAAACAATGTGAAATGGTTCTTCATTTTGTTTACGCTCATTTAGGGGATTAGAGTTTTGGATTAAGTCTTTCCGACATCGTATCGCCCAGGATATTGAAACTCAAAACGGTTAAGGCCAGCGCTACACCGGGGTAGATGGCCATCCAGGGTGCCTGGACCAAATAATTGCGGGCATCTTTCAGCATGAGTCCCCAACTGGGATTAGGGGGTTGCGTCCCCAGCCCCAGGTATGACAGAGACGCCTCGATGACCACCGTTAGGGCAAATGTAATGGAGCATTGCACAATAACTTTGCCGAGCAAATTGGGGATGATGTGTTTAATAACCGTTTTAATGATGGGACTTCCCAGCGCCCGCGAAGCTTCCACATATGATTCGGTTTTAATAGCCAGGGTTTCGGCACGCACCAGGCGGGCAAATACAGGACTAAAAATGACACCGATGGCCAGCATCACCTGAAGCAGTCCATAACCTAAAAATGAAACCACGGTTATGGCAAGCAGAATTGTGGGGAAAGACAACAGGCTGTCCATCAGCAGCATGAGAAGATTATCGATGGAACGGTTCGCCAGACCGGCAACCAGCCCGACAACCATACCGATTGAAACCGCAATGGAAACCGCTACGATCCCGACCAACAGTGCGGAGCGGGAGCCGTAAATGGTTCGGCTTAGAATATCTCGCCCGAAATTATCAGTCCCTAAAAAATGAGTGCGGCTGGATGGAGAAAAGCGTTGATCAAGATTTTGGACGGTGGGGTTGTGCGGTGCAATCAAGGGGGCGGCGATGGCCGCAGCCCCCAAGATCACAATATAACAAATGGAAAAATATAATATTGATTTATTCTTATTTCGCATTAGTTGTTATTGTCCATCCATAAATGGTCTTTTTTGTGTTGTACTGCGTTCTCCGCGAGTTTCCGGTTGCGACGTACACTGAGTACGCCTCACCGCAAACCCTTGTGCGGCCTTGTCCAACACAAAAAATCCACATTTCTGAATTAGACAATTTGGAGCGCCATTATTTGGTTGTGGATGGGCACTATTCAACAGTTGTCCATCTGAAATCGAACGTATCGAGTTTGGGTGTCATGCGGAATTCGGAGACATTTTTGCGATACGCAACGTGGCGAAATGAAGAACCCAAAAACATAAACGGAACTTCTTTGGCCATGATTTCAAGGACTTCATCGTAGAGCTTTTTTCTATTTTCAAACCCGGATAACGTTTTGGCCTTTTTGATGAGTTCGGCCGCACGCGCATTTATCCATTTTACGTATCGCTTTTCGGTGCCGTATTTAGCCAGGGTTCCGTCCGGATCGAGTTTTCCGGTATGTCCGATTGCGGTCAGGTCATATTTAGAACCACGGTAAACATCACTGATCCAGGTAGACCAATCCACCAGTTTGATTTTTACATTCAGACCGACTTTGGTCAGCATGTCCTGATACATTTCGCCCGCTTTAACGTGCGGTGGATAATTTTGAGGTAAGACCAATTCAAAGGTCGTGTCTTTTCCCACCCCGGCCTCGGCCAGAAGCTTTTTGGCCTTTTCCTGATTATAGGGGTAGAGATGGGCAAAATCCTTGTAGTAGGCGTTCCCGTAATCCATAAAGGTTCCGATGGGTTTCCCGCCGCCGTATGCCACATCGAGGACTTTTTGTTTATCGATGGCATGCGTAATGGCCTGTCGGACGCGGAGGTCTTTCAGTACCGGATTTTTGCAATTCATGGGCATGACCATGATCAGCGCGCTGAGATTTTGTTGAACCTTTACATCCGGGCTGGCTTGCAGAAGAGGAAGATCGTCTACATCGATGATGTAGCTGACATCGACCTGCCCGGAGAGAAGACCCTGGACCTGCACGGCCCGTTCCGGAATAATGTGCATAATGATCTGATCCAGTTTGGGGGAACCCTTTATCCAGTATTTGCCATTTTTTTCGAGAACAACCTGGTTGTCCCGCGTCCATTTCGTTAGCTTGAATGGTCCGGTTCCCACCGGTTTGGCTGCAAAATCGTGACCGCTATCGATGAGCCGTTTGGGCAATATGGCTCCCCATCCGGACGCAAGCGTCGCCAGAAGGGGTGCCCGCGGACCCTTCAGTTTTAATATGACGGTATAGTCGTCCGGGGTTTCAATGGCCGTAATCGCTGAAAATTCTTTGGCATTGGGAGAGGCGGTGGCCTTATCCATGATCCGCTGGAAGGTGGCTTTGACATCCTTTGCGGTTAGAGGATCGCCATTGTGAAAAACGATCCCTTTGCGAAGATGGAAAGTCCAGGCCAGTGCATCATCAGACACTTCCCAACTTTCAGCCAGGGCCGGTATGATTTTGCCACTCATGTCCGGCTCTGCCAAAGTATCGTAAACGCTTTTAAGGGTTTGAAAAGTCAAGGTGCCGGATGTTTTGTGCGGATCGAGTGTGTCCGGATTCCCGGAGAGGGCAAAATTTAACCGTTTGGCCAGAACAAGATCTGCGTTCCCCGCCAGGCTTAAAAGTAGGGCCAGTGCAAAACAAATCATTAATTTAGAGATTTTTTTCATGGTTTTCTCCTTTCCTTTGTTAAGAGTTAATTAATATTAATACAGGCTACGCGATGCCCCTTTTCGATCTCTTTTAATTCAAGTTCCGCTTCGCGGCAAATAGATTTTTCAAGAGGACATCGACCCCAATAGGGGCAGCCTGAAGTCAAATCGGCAGCTCTTTTTTCCCTTGCTAAGTCCTCAAAATGATCATCTGCCTTTTGGGTGATGGACTGCTTCCCGGGGACAGACGAAAAAAGTTTCAAAGTGTAAGGATGGCGCGGATTGCGCATAATGGCTGCCGTTGATGCCTGTTCCACCAATCTGCCCCGGTACA
The DNA here is from genome assembly GCA_964572695.1 of uncultured Desulfobacteraceae bacterium. Taxonomy (GTDB): domain Bacteria; phylum Desulfobacterota; class Desulfobacteria; order Desulfobacterales; family CAZHA01; genus CAZHAH01. Next base: position 21,191 of record CAZNFS010000017.1, on the reverse strand, counting down.
TGACGCCGATTTGATCGCTTAAATAGGCGACCAGATTAAGATCATGCGAAATGAAAAGATAAGTCAAGGCAAATTCCTGTTTTAGATCAAGTAGCAAATTGATAATTTGGGCCTGAATGGAGACATCTAAATTGGAAACCGGTTCATCCAGGATGAGGAAATCCGGATCCATGGTGAGTGCCCGCGCAATTACAATGCGTTGTTTCTGACCCCCCGAAAATTCATGCGGATAGCGTGATTTGTGGCGAGCCGAAACGCCGACCAAATCCAGAAGATGATTTATGCGCTTACTTCTTTCCTGAGAAGGCACTCTCCGATTCAGTAGTCCTTCTGCCAGGCTATCCCGGATCCGCATCTTGGGGTTCAAGGCACTGTTGGGATCTTGAAAAACAATCTGCATCCGCTTTCGATAGGATCTAAGTTCATTGGCGGAAAGGCCTCCCAGCAGGGTTCCGTCGAACCAGATTTCCCCGGAAGTGGGTGGATCGAGATAAAGCACGGCGCGCGCCAAGGAGGTCTTGCCGCATCCGGATTCACCCACTAGCCCGAAAACGGTATTACGCTCAATCCTCAGGTTCAGGCGGTCAACAGCCAGGGTGGCCGATTTTTCACGCTGGAAAAATCCATGGCCGTAATACTGTTTTACCAAATTTTTTATTTCTAATAATCGATCCATTTTTTATCAATGAAATGACATGCAGCCATATGTCCGTCTCCGAGGCCGATGCTTTGGGGAATATCATGGCGGCATCGATCTTCGGCCAAAGGGCATCGCGGATGAAAACTGCAACCCGAAGGGAAATGTTCAGCATCGGGCACCGCGCCGGGAATGACTTTCAGCCGAGTGCCGCGTTTGGTCGCATCGGGGATAGAGAGCAAAAGGAGCCTGGTATAGGGGTGGCGGGGACTTTCAAACAGCCGGTTTTTGGCCGCAGATTCGACGACTTTTCCGGCATAGATAACCGAAATGGTGTCTGAAATTTCTTTTACCACACCCAAGTCATGCGAAATAAAGAGGATTCCCATCGAGAATTTAGACTTGAGGTTATGAATTAACCTTAATATTTGAAGTTGAAGGGTAACATCCAGGGCTGTTGTAGGCTCATCGGCGATCAAAAGGGCGGGATTGCAACAGATGGCCATGGCAATCATGGCCCGCTGCTTCATACCTCCCGAAAGCTCATGGGGATAAGCGTTCAGAACTCGTCTGTTCTTTCCGAGTCCCACCAGATCTAAAAAATCCAACGCCTGTTCGGTGGCTTTTTTGCGATCCATTTGAAAGTGGAGCATCAGCGTTTCCGTGATTTGCCCCCCAATCTTAAAGGCGGGATTCAGATACTTGGCCGGCTCCTGGAAAATTATTCCGATTTTTTTGCCCCGCAGGCGCCGTTTTTCAGTCTCCGAAAGCAACAAAAGGTTTTGCCCTTGAAAAAGAATCTTGCCCTGATTAATTTTAGCCGGTGGAATGGGCAGAAGACCCATAAGCGCCATTGAGGTCACGGTCTTACCCGAGCCCGATTCTCCCACCAAAGCATGTGTTTCCCCGAAGGACAGGGTTAAATCGATTCCCCGCAGCGCGTGGGCAAGGCCCTGTTCCTGGTTGAAACTGACATCCAGATCATGGATATTTAAAAGCTGTTTTCCAGCCCGGTTTTCCAATTAGCTGATCCTGATTTTAGGATTTAACACGCTGTAAAGCATATCCACCACAAAATTAATAAAAGAGAAGATAAAGGCCACAAACACAACGCCACCCTGGATTAAAGGGAAGTCTCTTTGGTAAATCCCGAACAAAAAGAGCCTTCCCAGCCCTGGCAGCGAAAAAACCTGCTCAATGATAATCGCGCCCCCTAACATGTATCCCAGTTGAATACCGGCGATGGTAATTACCGGCAAGAGCGCATTCTTGAGGGCATGTTTGTAATTTATCATCCGTTCGGTGAGCCCCTTGGATCTGGCTGTAATCACATATTCCTGGCTGAGTTCTTCAATCATGGAGGCCCTGGTCAAACGCAATAGAACGGCGGCCTGGGCAACGCCCAAAGAGATCGCCGGGAGGATAAAGTGTTTAATGGAGCCCGATCCGAACAGAGGAAAGAGGTTCACTTTTACCGAAAATAAAAGCAGAAGGATGATACCCAGCCAAAAACTCGGTATAGCCATACCGAGTTGTGAAAAAACCATTCCCAGATAGTCCCAAAAAGACCAGCGTTTAACCGCCGAGATGACGCCCAGTGGAACGGCGATGCTAATCGAAATCACGAGCCCCAAAAGGGCAAGGGTCAATGTAAGCGGAAAGCGTTCCAGGATCAGTTGCATAACCGGTTGCCCCGAAATCATGGAATTGCCGAAGTCAAAACGGAATACGTTCCAAAGCCATTGAACATACTGGGTCGACATCGGCTTGTCCGTGCCCAGCTTTATGCGAATCGCTTCGATATCAGACTCGGAAGCATCAATTCCGGCAATTACATGCGCCGGGTCACCCGGTATGACGCGGATAACCAGAAAAACAATGGTGGAAATGATCAACACCGTGAGGACCAACCGGCTGAATCTCCTGATTGCAAAAACTAAGATGTTGATATCCTTTCGTGTCGGGAATGGTTCCTAATTTACAGTTCCCAGCTTTTTCCCGCGGCCGCCAGTTCGACCTTGCCGCCAAATCTTTTGCGGGCCTGTTCCAAAAGGAGATTGTGATCTCCAAAGTGCGGCAAATGGTTCAATACCAGATGTTTCACACCGGCTTCGGCAGCAATTCGGCCGGCTTCACCGGCGGTCAGATGTCCGGGAATCTTTTTTATGAACTCATCATACAAACTCGATTCGCAAACGAGCAAATCGGCCCCGTGCGCAATTTTGGTTAAATTTTCGGTCCACTCCGTATCGGCCACATAAACAAGTACGCGTCTGCTTTTTTCAATCCGCATGGAAAAGCAAGTGTCCGGGTGGACATTTCGGCTGAACGTGAACTTCAGGGCTCCCAATTTAAGCGGCCGGCTGGTGTCAATCACATGACCTTGAGTGTAATCGAGATAATCCAAGCGGGTGAAATTGGCGTCTTCGGCATGGCCGTATATTTGAAGCGGTTTCTGGCGTTTACCCAGATCCATCAGCACCCGGGCAGCATACTGCAGACAGCCCAGATCGGCCACGTGATCCCAGTGATAGTGAGACAATACAACCGCGTTTATTTTCTCAAGATCAATGTATTTTTGCAGATGCATCAAAACCCCCGACCCGCAATCGAGCAGTATATTCAAATCATCCGCCTGTAACAGGTAGCCGGAGGTGGCTTGATCGGCACCCGGATAGGCGCCCCACCAACCGATAGTCGTTATTTTAATTGGGCCCTCCGTTTAATTATTCGGTTTCCATATATTCCTGAATTTGTGAGATATGTTGAATGACGGGGCAGTCATCAATCTCCTCAACGCCCAATTTTCCGAAGCGGTTGAGCACCAAAGCCTCCATCCCGGCTGCCCGGCTGCCCACGGCATCATCATAATAATTGTCACCGATATACAAACATTCATGGGCACTGACACCCGCTCGTTCCAGGGCCAGGCGAAAGATACGGGGATCGGGCTTGGCACAATCCACTTCGCAGGAAATGATGATCGGGTCAAAATAACCGGCCAGCCCAGTCGAACTTAATACCTCCCTTGCTGTCTCATCCCAGTTTGAGATGATGCCCAATCCGACCGAATTTGCTTTTAACCCATCCAGTGCCTGATGAACGCCTTCAAACGACAGCCAGTAGGGTTTGACTTTTTTCTTTATTTCCTCCCAGCAGACATTCACGTCGCAGACATTTAACGCGACACCTAACCGGTAATTCAAAGTTCCCAGATACCAGGGTTGATAGACACCTTTCGGTTTAAGAAAAACGCCGGGATATTCCCGCATAAAAAGTTTGTCGGTCAGATGGAAACCGCTTTCAATTTCTTCTATCGCAATATCGTAGCCCAATTCGCTTAAGGCTTTTTGATAAGTGCTTTCACGTTGCATGTAGACCAGCGTATAGCCCATATCGAGCCAAACAAAAGATATTTTCAAACTTTAGCGCTCCTTTCGAATTTAATTCCAAAAACCTGCTTTTATTTCTTTATCCCAGGGCCACACTCATCAACTCCAACACACAGCGGGCAGCCAGGTGGGCGGTGACATCGCCAGGGCCATCCAACATAGGGCTCACTTCAACGACATCGAATCCAACGATGCTTCCCCGGGTGCCGATTAAATGAAGCACATCGGAGAAATCGGGGAAGAAAAGCCCCCCCGGCTCGGGTGTGCCGGTGCCCGGGGCGGCCGACGGGTCAAAAAAATCGATGTCAAGACTTATATAATAATTGCCTTCTTTAAAGAGATCCTGAACAGGTTGGAGTATCTTATGGCGTAATTCCCGGGCGGTAATAATCGTTACCCCTTGATCCTGTATCCGAGAAATATCATGACCTGAATTTGAAAGCCCCCGTATCCCGATAAGCGTGACCGATTCGACCAGATCCTGCTCCATAATATGCACAACCGGGCTGCCATGCGTAAATTTACTTTCAAAAACGGTGTCACAATCGGCGTGGGTATCAAAATGAACATAATGTAATTTTTCTCCGGCAAAAGCCTCCAGCACCGGGTGAGTGACGGAGTGGTCCCCGCCCAGGATCGCCGGAACCGCATTTGTGCCCCGGATTGATTTTACGGTCCGCGTAATCGACTCCCAGTTTTTTTCAAGACAAAGCGGTTCAATCGGCACATCTCCGGCATCGGTAATGTTTTTTCCGGAGAGGATCCATTGACGTCGATCCGCATCATAATATCGATCCTCTTGTTTATCGTAGTTATAAAACATCGAGGCATCCCGAATGGCGCGCGGTCCAAAGCGCGTACCGGGTCTATACGAGGTTCCTTCATCATAGGGAATTCCAAGTACAACAGCATCTGCCCCCCGACTTGATTGCCAAAAAGGATAACCGGCGAACGTGGCAATTCCGGCATAGGGCATACTTCCTATGGGAGGATCAAAAGGAGAGAGAGGAAATGAATTGTCCATAATTGAATTTCCTTATTACCCCAACTGAGCCTTTTTTTGCTCAACTGGGATTCAATTTCGTCAAAAAGGAGGTTGAATTAATGGATTGTATTTAAATCTTTTGTTTAAGGGAAACAAGCCAATTTTTTGAGGACAAAGCCTCTGTCAGGGAAATTTTCGTGATCGCCGCAGCCGGCAGGCAAGGCTCGAGAAGAAAGGCTTCGGGGACTGCGCTCGTTATGGCGGTCCAACGGGCATGACAAAGGGGGGATATTTTTTTCACGCCAGAGCGCCACTTTTTTGGGCTTCATGCCAGAAGGGTGACATTTGACGCAGCCTTTCGATAATCGGTGGCAGGTTTTCGATTACAAAATCGATTTCCTCTTCGGTGTTATAGATACTCAGACTAAAGCGAATGGAACCATGTGCCGACGTAAACGGGACTCCCATAGCCCGCAATACATGGGATGGTTCCAGAGACCCGGAAGTACAGGCCGACCCGGATGAAGCACAGATCCCAAAACCATCCATCATCAAAAGGATCGATTCCCCTTCTATATATTCAAAACCGACACTGGTGGTATTCGGGAGGCGATGATCTAAATCGCCATTTATCATGCCATTTGGAATACGATCCAGCAGTCCGGTTTCAAGCTTGTCACGCAAATATTTCACACGGGTGTTTTCTTCTTCCAATTTTTCGGCAGCCAGTTCGGCGGCTTTGCCAAGCCCGATGATGGAGGCCACGTTTTCGGTCCCGCCGCGACGACCATTCTCCTGATGTCCGCCGATAAGAAAGGGCGAGAATTTTGTGCCCCGACGCACAAAAAGGGCTCCTATTCCCTTGGGCGCATGGATTTTGTGTCCTGACAGGGAAAGCATGTCGACGGAAACGCTTTGGAGGTCGATGGGGAGTTTGCCCACGGCCTGGACCGCATCGGTATGAAAAAGAATGCCCCGCGCGGTAATGGTTTCGGCAAGCGCTTCAATCGGAAAGACGACCCCCGACTCATTGTTGGCCCACATAATGCTTGCAATTGCGGTATCATCGCTTAAATGATCATAAAGGTAGTCGAGATCAAGACGGCCTTTGCGGTCAACAGGAACAAAGGTTGTACGATAGCCGTTTTTGGATAGGTGTTCATACAAACTTTTGATGGCCGGGTGCTCAACGCGTGAGGTAATGATATGTTTTTTATCCGGATTCGATAGAATGGCGGCCTGAATGGCGGTACTGTCACTTTCGGTGCCGCAACTGGTAAAAATAATTTCTTCGGGTGATGCCCCAAGGAGCGCGGCTATTTTTTGACGTGCGGTCTCTATTTTGCGTGCGACCTCTCCCCCAAACGTGTGCATGCTGGATGGATTCCCGTATTGATTGCTAAAAAAAGGCAACATCTCATCCAGTACTTCCGGAGCGACCATGGTGGTGGCATTATTATCCAAATAGATTTCGTTCATGACGGCACCTCCTCAACAACCAGCTCCGCGGAAACCAGCTCACGCAGTTTGGACTCCACATAATCCTTGAGTGTGACCTGAGATACGCTGCAGGAAGCACAGGTTCCGAGAAGTTTGACGAAAACGAGATTCCCGTCTACGTCAAACAGTTCGATGTCGCCACCGTCTTTTCTCAAAGCCGGTTTGATTTCCCGATCCAGTGTCTCTTCGATCAATTTGATTTTTTGGATATTGGTTAAGCGGGGCGATTTTTTCTTGGGCGCCGGTTCCCGGCCCAGGGCCGCATCGATAATCTCCTGGATCTTATCGTGACAGTTGCCGCAGCCGCCGCCGGCCTTAACATAATTGGTGACCTCCTCAATGGTTGAAAGCTGATTTTCGGTTACCGCCCGCTCAATTTCGCGGTCGCTGACACCGAAACATTCACACACGATTTCTCCCTCAACTTTCTTTGCCGCCTCGCCATAATGGGCGGAAATCGCTTTTTCCAAGGCGTCACGGCCCATGACCGAGCAATGCATTTTTTCTTTGGGCAGACCTCCCAGGTACTCGGCAATGTCCTCGTTGGTCACTTTTTTGGCCTCTTCGAGGGATAAACCCTTAATCATTTCAGTCAGAGCCGAAGAGGATGCGATGGCGCTGGCACAACCGAAGGTCTGAAATTTAGCGTCTAGTATGTGTTCATTTTCGTCAAGCTTAATTGACAATTTTAAAGCGTCTCCACATGCCAATGATCCGACTTCCCCCACACCGTCAGCATCCTCGATGGTTCCAACATTGCGCGGGTTAAGGAAGTGTTCTTTTACTTTATCGGTATATTCCCACATGATTTTCTCCTGAACTCCCTGAAGGTTAATATCGTCCAGATTTACAATAATAAATATACATTAATCATCAGAATACAAAAAGAAAGTCGGAATTGTCTATTCAAAAAATTGAGCTCGGCTTTAAGACATATTTATACGCCCCTCTTAATAAGCGGCGTGTATAATATATCTTTTTGGTTAATATTGGTAAGCATAGGTCGTAATAATATTAAATACTGTGGAAATATGATTTAATATTGACACAGAATTACTTTAAAAATATATAGGGCCGGGCAAAAGAGCGTCATGAATTTTCTAAAACTAACCAGAATCGGAAAGGAGACGGAGATAACGATGAGAAAACTATTTGCTTTGGTCATGTGCATTGGGATAGCGATTACAATTTTGGCAGAAAATACACTGGCAAAAGATAAAGTGCTAACCATGTCAACTACTACCAGCACCCAGGCCTCGGGGCTTCTGGATGTGTTGTTGCCTGAATTTGAGAAAGATACCGGTATTCGGGTAAAAGTGATCGCCAAAGGAACCGGAGCCGCCATCAAAGATGGCCGGGACGGAAATGTGGATGTGATTTTCGTACACGCCAAGGCAAGAGAAGAAAAATTTATTCAAGAAGGGTATGGAACTCAACGATATGCGGTCATGCATAATGATTTCATCATCGTCGGACCGCCGGATGATCCGGCAAACTTAAAGGGAATAATAGACGCCGCCTTCGCGTTAAAAAAGATTGCCGGGGAAAAGGCGAAATTCATCTCCCGGGGGGACGACAGCGGCACCCATACCAAAGAACAGAGCCTTTGGCGTAAAACCGGTCTGCCGCTGGAAGAAAAGACCACTCAAATCATTAAAAAAGGGAAAAAGAGGCATGTCAGCTATTTATATCCCCAAAACGGAAAGGATTGGTACCTATCCATCGGCCAGGGTATGGGGAAAACACTGACCTTTGCGGATGAAAAGGGAGCCTATGCCCTGGTTGATCGGGGGACGTATATCAAATACAAATTCGGTCGTAAAGCCGCCATCGATCTGGAAATTGTGTGTGAAGGAGATCCGGATTTAATTAATCGGTACGGCGTCATTCCGATCAGCCCCGTGAAACATCCGCACGTAAAACACGCTTTGGCCAGGACCTTTGCTGAATGGTTGATTTCTAAAAGAGGGCAGAATCTGATCCGGAATTACAAACTTTTAGGAAAGCAATTATTTTTTCCGGATGCCATGCAATAATTATTATGTATCAATTTAAGAGATCTTAAATGGATTTTCTTTTTGACAGTTTTTTTTCAGCTCTATCATTGATCTGGACATGGGACAGCGATGTTTTTGCGATTGTGGGTGTCTCATTGAAGGTGAGCACAAGCTCGACCATCCTGGCGAGTTTAATGGGAGTGCCGTTGGGCTTCATCATTGCGTTTGAATCTTTTCCGGGCCGACGAATGATTATCACCTGCTTGAATACCCTTTTGGCCCTCCCCACGGTGGTTATCGGCCTTTTTGTATATGCGTTTATCGCCCGCCAGGGGCCCTTGGGATCTCTTGATCTGCTTTACACCCAGAAGGCGATTATCATCGGCCAAACGATTTTAATCCTCCCATTGATTACGGCGCTGATCATTTCCGCCATGAGCCGCATCGATGAACGCTATCGAAAAACGGCCATGACCTTAGGTGCAAACCGCCTGCAGACGGCATGGGTTATTCTCAGGGAAGCGCGATTTGGGATCGGAGCCGCGGTTATCGCGGCCTATGGACGTGTGATTTCGGAGGTCGGCATCAGTATGATGCTGGGGGGCAATGCCAGAGGTTTTACACGTACCATGACCACCGCAATGGCCCTGGAATATGATAAAGGCGAGTTCACTCTGGCCGTGGCCCTGGGATTGATTCTTCTGGGTTTCAGCTTTGGAATCAATCTGTTATTTCAATTTGTCCAAGGGAGAACCCGCCCATGATCGTATACACGATTTCGAAGCTTACGAAAATATATCAAACACGAAAAGTTCTGGATATCGATTCTCTGGTGATAGAAAAGGGCGCTATTTATGCCTTGCTGGGCCCCAATGGAGCCGGCAAAACCACTTTGTTAAACCTTCTGGGATTCCTTGAACTGCCGACCACAGGGGAAATTTTCTATGACTCCAAGCCGGTTCAATTTTCCGAACCCTACCTCCAAAAAATACGTAAGGAGGTCGTATTGGTGGATCAGCATCCGATCCTTTTTTCGACAACGGTTCGCAAGAACCTGGAGTTTGGGCTGAAAATCCGCAAGGTTTCCCCCCCAAAAAGGAATTATATCATTGATGAGGCGCTGGAGTTGGTCGGGATGCTTGATTTTGCGCGGGCACCGGCCCATCGCCTCTCCGGTGGCGAAACACAACGTGTGGCCCTGGCGCGAGCACTGGTGGTCGCACCGCAGGTTTTTTTGTGTGATGAGCCGACATCGAGCGTCGATGTGGAGCATCAGGCCGCGATTCTAAATATTCTGCGGCAGATAAACGGAGATAAAAAAATAACCATCCTATTTACAACTCATGATACCACCCAGGCATCTTTGCTGGCACACCAGACGCTTTATCTGAATCAGGGCAGACTAGATACAGGGCCACGTCATTTAAACAGATAATTACTTGGAATAAATAAAGTTACCAGCTTATTAAAGTAAAGAAAATTCCAAGCACCAAAATACAAATAAATTCCAAATTCCAAATCCCAATGACCTAAACTATAAAGCCTAACCGCTTTAGTCCCGACGGTCGGAAGTATATTCTTTCTTCAAGATCTTATACGGGTTTGTTTTTTGAGATTTTGGTCATTGATATTTGTTTGTTATTTGAGATTTGTTATTTGGAATTTCCACCATCTTAATCAACTATAGTTGGCTTTGACGTTACCCTGATATCTCGCCCTTGGCTTTTGGTTCCATATAATGTAATAAATACTACTTGGGTTGATCGGTTTGACGTTCAGCGTTCCCGGTTATAACCTTTGAACATTGAACCCTGAACCTATAACCGCTCACTTTAGGATATTATTAAGGGTAGGTGAAAAATGAAGATCGTCTCAATTGCCAAAAGCAAAAAAAAGGGAACCCGCAAAAAGACCATCACCGAGGCAAGCCTCAAAATAGACCATGGTCTTGAAGGCGATGCCCACGCCGGGGACTGGCACCGTCAGGTGAGTCTCCTGGCCTCAGAGAGTATTGAATATATGCGTGCCAAAGGCCTGGAGGTGACATTCGGTGATTTTGCCGAAAACATTGCCACAGAAGGAGTTGACTGGAAAACAATCCCGGTCGGCACTAAAGTAAAGCTGGGCGAAGGTGCCCTGGTTGAAATTACGCAGATCGGCAAAGTATGTCATAAAAAGTGTGCCATTTATTATCAAGCCGGCGACTGCATCATGCCCAAAGAGGGGATTTTTGCGAAAGTGCTAAAAGAGGGAACGATAAAGGTCGGTGACCCTATCCTGATTTTAACTTAAACCGAACCGGTTTAGAACACATCCGACAAAATACGACGAGGGGTTGGATTGAATTCAACTTTAGAACATCAAACGATCGATTGGGATAAACAGGCAGCCAAATCATTCTCCCAGAAACTGATTGGCGAAGAGCCGCTGTCGATAAGAATCCAGGGAAACCCGTATTCGGTTATCATGCGGACGCCCGGCGATGAGATACCACTGGTGGGGGGCTTTTGCCTGGGGGAGGGAATTGTTGATAAAAGAGACGATTTCACCTCCATTGCCTTTTGTGACGATACCGACACCAATGTGATCGCTGTTACCGTCAATGAATCGCGCAGAAACAAAATATCCGAATTTCTTGATCGGCGCGGATTTATCAGTCAAACCAGCTGTGGCATTTGCGGAAAAGAAGTCGTCGAGGATCTCTATCAGGCGATTAACCCCTTGACGGATAATATCCAACTTGATGCCCAGAAAGCCCTTGAGCGGCTGGAAAGAATTTCGGAGATTCAACCATTGCGGGATAAAACCCGTGGTTCGCATGCCGCGGTGCTTTACAATGCCGAATTTAAACGTCTGGCAGTAGCTGAAGATGTGGGCCGGCACAATGCCCTGGATAAGGCGGTGGGGAAACTCTTTCTACAAGACAGACTGGATGAGGCGGCCCTTTTGATACTTTCTTCACGCATCAGCTATGAGCTTGTTCAAAAAAGTGCCCGGGCAAGAATTCCGGTTATTTTGGCCATATCACGCCCGACCTCCCTGGCGGTGGAACTGGCCTCCAAACTCAATCTGACATTGGCGTGCCTGGCTGATGGGCCGGGGTTGTATGTCTTCTGTGGTGCGCAGCGGTTACTTTTTTAAAAAAGCTATTTTTCATTTATCAACAGGTTGAATAGAGCCACCGCTTTTTTGCTATTCCACTCACGCGCTCCGAGCGCCTGACCCAGAATTCGTCCCGATTTATCAAGGATTAAGGTGGTCGGAAGCGCCCGGATTCCAAATCGGCTCCCCGTTTCTCCCTGCGAATCCAAAAGCACCGTAAACGTTAGTTTGTACCGGTCAACAAAATCCCTTACCTTACGGGCCGGTTCCTGCAGATTAATCGTTACCATGGCAAAGTTTTGATCTTTGAATCGGGTATGTAATTTTTGCATGGCCGGCATTTCTACCTTGCAGGCGCCACACCAGGTGGTCCAGAAATTGAGGAAAACAACTTTTCCTCTAAAATCGGACAGCGAAATCTTTTTTCCATTTAAATCGCTAAGCCGTAGATCAATCGGTGAATTCGGTTGCGAGGCACCCATAATTCCCAGATCATGAAAAAAGCGCTCTTGCTTGGAAGCAGCACGGTGTCTTGCCGGCTGTGAGGGCGTCGACTGGGACTTAAAGGCAATGATTCCCAAAACCACAATGGCCGAAAAAAAAAATAAAAAAACGACGATGATTATGGACTTTTTCAGGTGCGTTTCCATCGGCAAATCGAATTGTCCTAAAAGGTTGCGTTAAGCGGTCGTATTCTCCTTAATTGATCAAAGCGCCGTCTGCAACCTGAAAGATTCTTTGCGCATTTCGTGCACAGGCATGACTGTGGGTGACCATGATGATGGTCATCCCCTGTGCATTTAATTTTTTAAGTAACCCCATGATTTCATTTGAAGTTTTAGAATCGAGATTGCCGGTGGGTTCATCTGCCAGCAGGATCGGTGGCTCGTTGACAATGGAGCGTGCAATGGCGACACGTTCTTTTTCGCCACCGGAGATTTGACTGGGCAGTCGATTGAATTTTCCTTCTAATCCCACATCCGTAAGCGCTTTTTCCGCCATGGCCCGCTTTTTGTTACGTCCCATTTTTATGGGAGCCAACGGAAGCATAACGTTTTCTGCAACCGTCAGGTATGGAACGAGGTGAAAACTCTGAAACACAAAGCCCAAAAATTCCCTGCGAAAATCGGCTCTTTTTTCCGACTTTAGCCTATACACATCGATTTCGTCCACCCAAAAATGGCCATTGGTGGGTGCATTCATGGCACCCATGATGGAAAGCAGTGTCGATTTGCCGGCACCCGACTCCCCCATAACCCCCACAAATTCACCGGTCTCAATTTGAAAACTCATTCGGCGAAGAGCGCATACCGCATTGGCGCCATCACCATATTCTTTGGTCAAATTATCAGCATCGATAAAACTCATAACTTACCTCCTAAAGCGCTCTTAAGGCCTCATTCGGATCGAGCCTTGCGGCCATTATGGCGGGATAAATGCTGGATGCAAGACCCACCAGAATAGCCACGATAATGGCTCCGGCTGCTAATTCGAGATTTAGGGGGACCACAACCGACTTGCCTTCAGCAACTAGCCGAACGATCAGCTTTGTGGCTCCCAATCCGAATATATAGCCGATAATCCCGGCTAATCCCGAGATAACAAAGGCTTCCAACAGTACGATGCGAACAACGTGGCGTTTCCGGAAACCGATGGCTCTGAAAATGCCGATTTCCACGGTCCGCTCCCTCACGCTGCCCATCATCGTAACCAGTACAACCAGACTTCCGACCAGCAAAATAACCGCCGAAACCCCGTAGGAAAACTGCTTCATTTGCGCCATCGTTTCCATCCGGCCCTTAACGACCTGTTGAATTGCCATAACCTTGGCTCCCGGAAGTGCAGCCGTGATCTGTCTGACCATTTCGGTGATAGGGCAATCCGAACAAAGGGCGGCTACCTCGGCCATGGAAATACGTCCTTCTTTTCCCAACAGCCGTTGAGCGGTGGCAAGGGGTGTAAAAACCAATTGATCGTCCTGCGATCCGGTGGGATTGAGAATACCCGTCACCGAGAATTTTTGACCTTTTATTTCCAGCGTGCTTCCGAGATCTAAGGCCAGAATACGAGCGATCTCGGCGCCCAAAAGGACACTGTTTTCATCCGGTATGCGGCCGTTTATCTGCCACCAGGGTTTTAGAATTTTAAACGATTCAAAATCGACCCCCGAAAGGAGGATGCGCCTGTTTTGGATCTGAATCACACCCAGAACCAAAGGGCCGACAGCGGCAACATTGGCGGCATTCTTGATGCTGCGTACGCGTAAAAGCTCCTTTTCATGAATTTCATTCATATCAAAGGATACGCCCCCCAGGGATATACCTCCGTATGTAAGCGAAAGATTTTCCGTCCGGGGAACAATAAGTATGTTTGCCCCATATTTTTCGAGCTTGGTATTAATGTCGCTGGTCATGGCTTCCACAAAGCCGACGATTGCGATAATGGTCGAAACGCCGATCACTAGGCCCGCAAGGATGAAAATAGCCTTGGCCTTGCGGCGCAGCAGATTTTTATAGGCAATGTCCGTTAAATTCATGACTCGGCCCTTCCTGAAAAGTCAAAAAACTGTTTGCCTTCGATAATATCATCGATGCGAATGACCAACTGATCGCTTTGAATTGAACGACTTAGGGGCGCCGGGTTACAGCCGCCTTTGACTTCATTTACAAGCACGGAAGCAAACTGGCGGCCGCAATTACGACACACCATAAAATCTCCGGACTGATAATAGCCCTTGCCGGCGCGCCAGCATACATCGCAGGCGTCAAAGGCAGCCCGGATCACACCGTCTGAACTCTTGAGGATAAAATATTTGATGGCCAATTCGTTATGGCTATATTTGAAATGTCGCGCATTACCGTCTTCAAACATGCTCACCGGATAAGAGATCTGCGAGGGGGTATTCCCGGAAGCATCGGAAGAAACTTGCCCGGTTTGGGCTATATACTGCGTATCATCGCGGCCGAAATAGTAAAAGACTGCGACCGCAATAACTATCGCACAGGCAATCCCTGCAAATAACGGAAGCGGATTTTTCCTATGGGTCCCTAAAATAACCGCTTTTTTGGCGGCGCGTTTGTCCTGTGATGATGACGGCAGGTGTTTTTCTGTTTGAGAACTCTTTTTTGGGGAAGGTGTGGATTTTCTTTTTGTCTTTGCCATGGGTTTCTCCTTGATCAAAAAAGTATTTATGATTTTAATAAATTAGGCCGACCGTTTGTAAAGCGGCATGCGTATGCGTGCACCGAAAGGTCGGCTTATACTTTTAGCGATGGTGGGTCTTAGGAATCTGTAAATGTTTGATTAGATTGATCCGGGAGAGATCAAATCAGAAAGACAGATGTCTTTAGGCAGATCGATATCGACCGGTTCGAGGTTTGGGGATCATCTTTTAGGCTGGAATTTTTTAATGCGCGGTGGACGCAGGAGAGGAGTCTATCGCTCAAACGCAGCAAGCTGGCTTTGAGCTCTTCCTTTCTGCCCCAACCGGTGGTTAAACAGGCATCACTATGATATATGCGGTCCTTTTTAATCTTGCAGGCCGTATTTTGGGTCCCCCCACAGCATCCATTGGTTTGGGGTGTTCTGAAAACCGGATTATTGGGCGCATGAGAAACGGCCGAGGGACTACAACAAGGTGCCAGACACTTTGATATGGCAGCGGCACTCGGTACAATGGGGCCCGTTACCAAAAGAAACACCCACAGGAGGCATATCGATTTGCGGATTCTGAGAAATTGCCGATTCATAGTATATTGGTATGATATAACAAGGACGGGTGTTTGTCAATGGTTGTGGTTTCAGATTTCATATTGCTTTACAAACCCCTGTACGCCGCCTATATTACTCTAGGCCGAAACTTCTTACCCTAAATGAGCGTAAACCAAATGAAGAAAGGGAAAAACGATAATCATGTATGATTTTAATGCTGAAGACGTATTTGAAATGGCCGAACAGATGGAAAGAAATGGTGCCAAATTTTATAAAGAATCGGCCGGTGGACTTTCTGATTCGCCCGCCAAAATGCTTCTGGACCGTCTGGCGGAGATGGAAAAAGCACATGAAAAAATGTTTGCTTCGATGAGGGCCGAATTGACAGCCAGGGAAAAAGAATCAACCATTTTCGACCCTGAAGGCGAATCAACGCTTTATCTGCGCGCCTTTGCCGATACACGCGTCTTTTTCGAAAAAGAAATCGATGTCTCTACCCTGGAGGGGATATTCAAAAGCGCTATCGAGGCCGAAAAAGACGCCATTGTGTTTTACCTGGGGATCAAAGATGCGCTGCCTGAGAAATTGGGGCAAAAGCGGATTGACGCCATTATCAAAGAAGAGATGGGACACCTCAGTGTGCTGAGCAGGGAACTCATGGCACTCCGGAAAGAGCCCTGAGGTTTGACTATTCCAGCTCCTTGCCAAGCACGGCCAGATCCTTTAATCCGGCTAGATTCTTAAGCCATATCTTACGCCCGGCAACGTCAATGAGGTTTTGGGCCGTCATTTTGGAAAAAATGCGGGATAACGTTTCCGGGATCGTCCCCAATGTGCTTGCAAGCTGCCCTTTTGAAATATTCAACGTTACAAAACCGTCTTCACTCTGCTCGTTTGAAATCATAATCAGATAGGATGCCAACCGGCCCGAGACCTCTTTTAAGGAGAGGTTTTCAATTTGAACCGTGAAATAGCGCAGCCGCTTGGATAATATCGCGAGCATATTCAAGGCCAGGGAGGGATTATTAGAAATAAGATCCACGAACGACTGCCGCGGAAAGAAAAGGAGGTGGGCTTTGGCGATAACCTCGGCGTTGGCCGGAAACGGGGTCCCGGTAAATACGGGGACCTCCCCGATAGGCTCCCCGGGCCCGAAAATATGCAGAATCTGTTCCTTTCCGTCAACCGAAACTTTAGAAACCTTAACCGTCCCCTGAACAATCACGAAAAAGCCGACACACTCCTGACCTTCCAGAAAGATCGGTTTCCCTTTTTCATAATAACGATTGATGGCGATCTTCTCGACCTGCCGCAGCTGATCTTCGGGCAGACCGTTAAAGAGGGGCGTATTGGCTATTATTTCATAAATTTTTTCCATCACTTTTCTCAAAATAGCATTATCTTTTGACCTAGGTCAAGGTAATGCGTTGTCAAATGAAATATTTATAAACAAAATCGCATAGGCGAAAGGGAAGCTGATTTGATTACTTTAAAGGGAGCAACACCATGAAATGTCCGGGACAAGACAGTCGATACTGGAAGCCGGGAGCCATTTTTGAAGTTGAATGTCCGAAATGCGGCCAAACGGTGGAATTTT
This sequence comes from uncultured Desulfobacteraceae bacterium, assembly GCA_964572695.1. Lineage (GTDB taxonomy): Bacteria > Desulfobacterota > Desulfobacteria > Desulfobacterales > CAZHA01 > CAZHAH01. The sequence continues at coordinate 4,270 of CAZNFS010000017.1, read as the reverse complement.
TCAAAGACGATACGGCTCGCAAATGCGGCAATTGCGGATACCGTTTTATCAATCCTGAAATGGATTTTGGATGTGCATCCTACTGTGAATACGCTGAACAGTGCCTGGGTACACTTCCGCCTGAACTGTTGGCCCAGAAAGAGGATTTGCTGAAGGATCGCGTGGCGGTCGAGATGAAGCGCTATTTTAAGACGGATTTCAAACGAATCGGGCATGCATCTCGGGTCGCGCGCTATGCGGAACGCATCGGCAAACAGGAAAAAGGGAATTTAGCGGTGATTTTATGCGCCGCATATCTGCATGATATCGGAATTCCTGAAGCCGAACGGAAATACGGTAGTAACGAAGCAAAATATCAGGAAAAAGAAGGTCCGCCGATTGCCAAAACGATTCTGGCCAAACTGCAGGCGAAAACGGATTTGACGGAGGAGGTGTGCGACATAATTGCCCATCACCATCACCCCGGAAATGAGGAGAGCATTAATTTCAAGGTGCTTTACGATTCCGATATGATTACCAACCTGGAAGAACGGTTGCAAGAGAATAAAATCGATGCCAAGCGCTTGGACCGGATTGTGGAAACATCTTTTTTGACAACCGCTGGGTGTAAAGAGGCTGAAAAAATATTCGCAAATAGTGGAGAAAGGGAGTCGCTATGAAAATTATGCGTAAAATAATCAAAATCGATGAGGCGCTTTGCGATGGCTGCGGGGTGTGCGTGCCTTCCTGTGCCGAAGGTGCGCTTCAAGTCGTGGACGGTAAGGTAAAGGTGATTGAAGATAAATATTGTGACGGCCTGGGTGCATGTTTGGGAGAATGCCCCGTGGGAGCCCTGACCGTTATAGAGCGGGAAGCCCCCGAATTCGACGAAGCAGCGGTTGAGGCGCATCTGGAACGACAGAAAAAAGCAGAAGAAGCCGAACATCCGCAACCGGTTGGGTGCCCATCGGCAGTGATACAGAATTTTAAATCACCCGTCTCCGAAACCAGGCGTGATTCAGCGCCGGCTGCAGACGATCGTGAATCGGCGCTTACCCACTGGCCGGTTCAAATAATGCTTGTGCCGCCCCAGGCACCATTTTTAAAAGGAGCGGATTTACTGGTCTTGGCGGATTGCGTTCCTGTGGCTTATCCAAACCTGCATGATACCTTTTTAAAAGGCAAGGCGGTCATGATGGGGTGCCCTAAATTCGACGATGCACAACATTATATCGATAAGTTCGGCCAAATCTGTAAAGAATCAGGCCTAAAAAGCATCACTGCAGTGATAATGGAGGTGCCCTGCTGCTCAGGCCTTCCGATGATTGTAAGAAAAGGAATGGAGATATCCGGGGCCCAAATTCCGATGGAAGAAGTCATCATCAGCACCCGGGGTAAAATACTTGATCGCAAGACGGTTGTGGCGGCGGCCTAGTGCCCTAATGACCCAATGGAGTTCGATTATGGAACGTGAAACGCAGGTTTTTATGTATGGTTCGCTACAGAAGTCGTCTTTAAGTCAAAAGAACCTTCCTTTAAGGTTGCGTCTTAAGACTGAGGCTCCTGTGCTGGATGTTTTAAAAGATTTGGATATTGATGCCGAAAAAGTCCAATTGGTGATGGTCAATTGCCGTTCGGCATCAAAGGATTGTCGCGTCAAACCGGGAGATCGTCTGGCGCTTTTTCCCCGTGAGTATCCTATTTTTGCCGATTGGAAGGATTATCGGCTTTAGAAAAAGCTTAAAAGCAGCAGTAACTTATAAGCCCCTTTGCGTCACCAGCCGCGCAAAATGCTCAAAAGAACGATCGAAAGTTCTTTCTGCTTCATCCGAAAAACAGCAGGCCGGAAGCTCACGGCTGGATAGATGATAGCTGATGCAGTCACAGCAATTGCCTTTACGCGAGCAAGGCTCATAACTGCAATTGCAGGAAACAAGATTTTCCTCTCTGTTACACTCCATTGTTTTCTCCCCTCAGACGAAAGTAAAATCAACCGATTAAGATTTGATTTCCAAAATTACGGATCATTCTTGTCCAAAGTAGAGCGCCTCAAATTCCTTTAAAAGCGATCGCAATTTCTGGACATGGTCCAGATCGGTGGTCTGCTTACACTTCATAGCAGAAACCAGCATCTGGTGCAGAAGCGTCAGTTTTTGCGCATATTGCTTTGCGTTTAATTTAATGCGCTGGGTCATAAAGTACTGAGTGACGATGCGCTGTATTTTTTTGGCGTGCTTTTCCTTGTTCGAAATCCATCGGGTTAGCTGGTTGTAATTGACCGGGCTTTGCCCGCTCAATTTCATGATCTCCGCCATCGATTTTTCGATTGTCCTGGTATGCTCGGCGATCAGGTGTATCCTCAGATGATCGTCATAAATCCCACACGGGATTTCGCAGTGTGCCCATGCGGCGGCAGGGAGAAAAAAAGCGATAAACAGGGATGTCATCAATAGGGATAATATTTTTTTCATGATTTCCTCCAATCCGGATTATGAAAAAGCCTTGCTTCTAACAGATCGATAATAAATTATAAGAATTTGACTTGCTGAATGTCAAGTTGTTGCTAAAGGAGGTTAGGCGGAGGTTGCTTGCTCCGGCCCAGGTTGAGCCGGAACCCGGTACGTTCCTTTCTGCTGCTACACGGCCTTCGAACGATCAGTCATCCGGATCGACTGCGCGGGGTATTTCCCGGAAATGTCCCGATAAAAGTCGCGAATGGTTTCCATGTCCCGGTCGATATTGCCGCTAGGCTGGAAAACAGGCCCGATGCCGCCGTGCTTGCGCCTGTAATCCAGAAACCCCATCACGATCGGCACTCCGGCGCCGTGGGCAATGTGGTAAAAGCCGGTCTTCCAGTACAGGACCTTCTTGCGAGTTCCGGAAGGGGGTACCATCAGCATCTTTTCCTCTCTCTGCTTAAAGTCCTCGATGCACTGGGCGACAACATTATTGGCCTTGGAGCGGTCGATGGGCATCGCGCCCAGCCACCGGAATATGGGCCCCAGCGGCCAGAAAAACCAGCTGCCTTTCATCATGATCTGGATATTGATCCGATAGACGAAGGCCATGGCCAGGGCAATCACAAAATCCCAGTTGGAAGTGTGGGGCGCGGCAATCATCACATATTTGGGTATATTCGGGTGTTTGCCTTCAACCTGCCAGCCGATACATTTCAAAAAAAACAGCGCCAACAGGCGCATGATAGGGCGAACGATTATCGTCTCGTGTACCGTCATGTGCAAAACCTCTTTTTCATATTCCGAAGTTACTCATAATAATGTACTAATCCGACCATGGGAATCAATTTTAGAGCTTTTACAAATAGTTATTATAAAATTCAAATTTAAATAACACTTGACAATCAAGCGATAACATGAAGTAAGTTAGTACTTACTTATAAGGGAAAATGCTATGGAAAAATTGAAAAAAAGACTTCCGGCCAAAGAAAGAAAAAAACAGATATTAAAATGTGCCGTAAAGGTTTTTGCAAAATCCAATTATTACAATACCAAAATGTCTGATATTGCTAAAGAGGCCGGTATTTCAGAAGCAATGATCTATCGACATTTTTCGTCGAAAAAAGAAGTTTTCCTGGTGGTACTCAAACATATGTCAGATAGAATACTTACCTTTTGGGGAAAGGAAATCGACCCGGTAAAGGGCCCTCTTGAAAAACTTCGATCCATGTTGCTGGGTTATTATCAACGCATGACCAAACACCCTAATGAGCTGAAAGTTCAATTTCTGGCGATATCCGGTATTGATGATAACGATGTGTTAAAGAGACTGAGAACCGATCAGCTGAACTATATTAAGCAAATTGCGGATGTAATTCAGGAAGGTATTCGCCAGGGGGAAATTAGAAAAGATATTGATGTGAATGCCCTTGCACATGCCTATAATGGATCAGGTATCATGATGAACATGATGCAACTTTTAGGTTTTACACGAAAATTTAATGAAAAGACCGTGGTTTCTCTGATTGATCATTTCATTGAATCCATTAAGGTGTAACTCAAAAAAAGACCTAAAGAGGAGGTACAATCAATGACATTTGCCGAACAATTAAAAACCAAGGTCATCAGCAGGGCGGTACGAAATGTGAAACGGGGCAGTGCCGAAGAGGAATCCAATCGGGGCATGTATCGTCCCGAAATAAAGCTGGACCTTCAACGCTCGCGCTTTTTTACGGAATCTTATAAGGAAACCGAGGGACAGACCATGGTTGTGCGGCGTGCCAAGGCGCTGGCCAGCCTTCTGGCCAAAATGGACATCTTCATCCGGGATCATG
>CAZNFS010000016.1:0-30449 GCA_964572695.1 uncultured Desulfobacteraceae bacterium | reverse complement strand
GCGTTTGATTTCTTCGATCAAAACGATTTTGCCGAGTTCGTCGGGGATACATAAAACCGCACGGCCGCCGTTTATCTTTGTGATCTGGCGCGTGAATTCGACCAAAACAGGGTTATCATCCAGCATGAAGGTTTCGATATTCATTCCCTGAGCCGTGACCTTTCTGACTTCGGCCAGGGTGGCTTTGCAGGCATTGGGACTGAGTCCGGACATGTCCGGGGGGAGCTCCACATATAGGTGATCGCCCTCGTAAAAAGCGGTGGGCTGGCCGTCGGTGATGACGATCGTACGATTATTTCTGTTCCCGGAACGCTTAATTAACTTCATGGCCAATCGCAACCCCCCCTGGAGATTAGTGAAGGGCCGGCCGGCGTCCCACACGGCCAGGGCTAATTCATCTCCTTTAAGCTCGTGAGCTTCGGTGGCAAAACCGATAATGTGCAGCTTGTCTTTGGGGAATCTGGTTTTGATGTAATGGTCCAGGGCCAGGGCAACCTTTTTGGCGGCTTCAAATCTTCCTTCCCACGACATGGACCAGGAAAGATCCAGCAAAACCACGGTCGTAGACGCCAGAAGCGGTTCCCTTTCACGGACGTAAAAGTCTTCGGGTGATAAATCAAGCCCCTCGCGCCCCCAGCGGCCCTTACGCACCGCTTTGAAAACCGTCCTGGAGATATCGAGATCAAAACGGTCACCATATCGATAGGGGCGGGAAGAGTCGGGTTCAATTTCTCCGGCCGGCGGGGCCTTGCCGAATTGTTTTCCGCGGCGCTCTTTCTTGATGTGCCGGTAAATCTTTCCGAAGGCCAATTCGCCAAGGGCGCGCATGCCTCTGGGTGTTATCCCAAAACCCTTGGTCAACGATTCGACAATCCCTTCGTCGGCAACGAGGTTTGGAAGCTGCAGCAAAATATTGAACGATTTTTCGGCCTTCTCTCCTAAGATACGATTGAGTTCACGGGGATCGACGGTCGACAGTTGTCCCTTCAGAATCTGTGTTTGGATATTCTTAAGTGCAGCAATTTGACGCATGATTTCGAGGGCCTGATCAAAATCAAGGGAATTCTCCCCGCTGAACTTGTGGGCATACTGTGCATAAAATTCGTACAAGGCCAGGATATCATCTTGCCGGTTTTCCCAGTAGTCTAATATTTGACGGCTATCCGCATTTAAGAAATCGAAATCATGCAGCTGTTTTAGCTTTTCTATCAGTCCCGACGGAAGTGATTCATAGGACGGTGCTGAAGGCGAGTTTTTGGCCCTGCGAGTCATGTCCTCGTGTGCCAACAGCGATTTGAGGTCATCCATGGGCTTGTCGAAGATTTTTTCAAGATTGCAGGTCGCAAACAAGTCGTCGATTTGTTGTTGAAATTCCTGAACCATTTCTTCCAGACTCATAACGCGAAAATTCATTCCTGCCAGCGGAAATCCTGACCATAACATCTGCCCCAGCGACATCCCGGGGCTCATGCCCTGCATGATGTTATCCAAAAAGGAATCGATGATATCCTTTTTCTTGGGACCGAAAGGCTCCTGGGTGCCGTCCCATTTTTTAAAGAGAAATGATTTCATTTGATAATAATTGAACGAAAGTTCAGGTTGCCCCAGATTCGAGGCGTCCAAGGGCGACGCCATAGTATACTATTGCGAGCCCTTGGCAACGAAGAAGATGGGGCAACCTGGGCTTTCCTGTAAGGTAAACAAAATGAAGAATTTAAAAAATATTTATATCTCACCCATAGAAGTGCGATAGAATATAAAATGAGACTGGAAATAAGGAGAAGCCTTAAAATGATGGAATGTTTCTTCATTTTGTCTACGTTCATTTATTTATAGATCATTCGATCGTCTTTCACTTCGCGATTCAATTTGCCGGACAGGTGCAGCCCTTCCAGTACAAATTCAATTCCCGCGGACGCATCGGAGGAAAGATCTGGATTGATCAGTGTTCCCACGGCTGCCTTCATTCCCGGGATAACGTTAAATCCTTCCAGGTAGGCATCTGATGGCAGATTCTGTGAAATTTCAGCGCTGAGGCCGTTTTCGAAGGCATTGATAACAGTAGATAGATCTTCCATATCGAAGCGTTCATCAAATACGACTTTAATGGCGCGTTTGGCCAATTCGGCGATGATTTCACCTTCCTTGTTTTCGGCGACCTCGTATTCCATTTCCAGCTTACCGGCAATGGCCGGGAAGATGGATTCGATGTCGGTTATGCGGGGCACCACCCTTGTCTCAGACAGCGTCAGGCTTCTTTTTAGAGCGTTTCCAATGATGGCTTCATAACTGCGGATCGATACACGACAACTGACGCCCGAGTGCTGATTGATATCGGTGCTGAGCCGGGCCTGAATCGTAATTTCGGCCAGTATCTCCTTGATGAAATCGGGTACAAAAACATCGAGACCATCGATGGACAACGGCCGCGCCTCCTGTTCCATGATTTCGATTTCAGGTTTCTTAGTGATCGGGTAGTGAGTTCTGATCTGAACATCGAAACGGTCTTTTAAGGGGGTGATGATACGTCCCCGACTGGTGTAGTCTTCGGGGTTGGCGGTAGCGATAACCAGGATATCGAGCGGCAGCCGGACCGGAAAGCCTTTGATCTGAAAGTCGTTTTCTTCCATGATGTTGAAAAAGGCGACCTGGATCTTTTCGGCCAGATCCGGAAGTTCATTGATGGCGAAGATGCTTCGATGCGCCCTGGGGATAAGTCCAAAATGGACCGAAGATTCATCATCCAGGGTTTTCCCCCGCGCAATCTTTATGGGATCAACCTCTCCAATCAGATCGGCGGTACTGACATCGGATGTGGCCAGCTTCTCAATCAACCGCCGCTCTTTGGGGATGTGGGTGATGGGGAGATCATCGCCCATTTGGCTGAGCTTCTGTTTGCATTCATGACAAATCGGTTCAAAAGGATTGTCATGAACGGGACAACCGTCAACGGCGGGCATCTGGTCATCCAGAAAATCGATCATTTTCCTGATAATACGGCTTTTTCCCTGTCCCCTTTCGCCAAGGACAATGATGTTGTGCCCGCAAAGAATGGCATTAATGAGACCGGGCAGAACCGTTTCGTCGTAACCGATGATTTCGGGAAAGAGACGCTCCTTCTTTTCCATTTTGCGTATTAAATTCAGGCGCATTTCCTGGCGCACACCGGGCAGGTAAGACACCTGTTTTTTGAGTTCTCCAAGGGTTTTGGGTTTTTGCATCAGGTTAAAACTCCTTTTTTTAACGCGCAGTTACCGTTAAACGGTTGCGCCGCTCGTATCGGTGATCGTCATGGGGATATCGGCCAAAACCGCAACCGAACAACGCTACCCGTCATCTCAGTTTTATCTTCTTTTCACGGATAGTCCCGGCGATTTTCAAGTTTGCCGCAAATACAAGGAAGATGTCGTTCCGCTATAGTGTACTATGCGGGACGGCATCTGACGCCGTAGATGCGGTGAAATTGGAAATCACTCCCCGCGATCGGTGAAATTCGGGGCACGCTTCTCGAAATTGGCGGTCACAGCTTCGATCTGGTTCGGTTTGCCGATTAATGTGCGCTGCAGGGATTCTTCCAGCATCAAACCTTCTTTGGCGGTACCGTGCCAGGCGTTGTCGAGAAGTCGTTTTGCGGCCGCAATCGCATGCGGCGATTTCGTGGCGATTTCGCGGGCCAGATTGAATGCTTCGGCCAGAGGATCGTCACAGATGCGTGTAATCAACCCGAGTTGGAGGGCTTCATCGGCCGACACAATTTTACCCGTAAAGGTGAGTTCTTTGGCAACGTCCAGGCGAACCAGATCGCGCAAAGTCTGTGTGATGGACATATCCGGAATGATGCCCCATTTGATTTCCATAACCGAAAACCGGGCTTCGGGTGTGGCCAGACGTATATCCGCACCCAGGGCGATCTGAATACCGCCGCCATATGCGACACCATGTACGGCTGCGATCACCGGCATGGGCGCCTGTTTCCAGATGTAACCCGCCAGTTGGGCATTGTTGGCCGGGCTTTCATCGTTTCGAGAAAAGATATCGATGCCGCCGTTTTGGCTGGATTCCATTTCGATAAAACTCTGAAAATCGAGTCCGGCGCAGAAACCGCGGCCTTCTCCGGAAAGAACGACTGCCCGAATAGCGGGATCGGCGCAGACTGTTTTTCCGGCATCAATAATGGCGCCAAACATTTCCGGGCTTAAAGCGTTATACTTATCGGGACGATTGAGCCGAACATCGGCGACATGATCCTCGATGGCGATGGTGACAAGTTCAGACATGGGTTCTCCTTTCGGTGATGCTATCGTCCTTTCCACTGCGGGGGGCGTTTTTCAGCGAACGCCTTGGGCCCTTCGATGTAGTCCTCGGATTTGTACATGGCTTCCATTCCCGGAAAGACCGTGCCGAGCGCTTCTTCCAGAGACATGTCATACCCTTTGAGAGAGGCCTCTTTGCTGGCCCGAATCGAAATCGGGGCGCCCTTCATGATTTCGGCGGCATATTTTTCAGCCGTCGGAAGCAATTCCGCCAGGGAAGTCACTTCATTTACAAGACCGTACTGCTGGGCCTCCTGGGCCGTGAGTCGTTTGGAAGTCAGAATCATACCCATGGCGAGATGATATGGGATTTGGCGCGGCAGGCGGTGGACCCCTCCGGCACCGGGCATCAGCCCCACCCGGGGTTCGGGTAAACCGAAGCTTGCATTCTCCGCCGCGATGATGATGTCGCAGGCCAGGGCGATTTCGCATCCGCCGCCCAGGGCGAATCCGTTGACCGCAGCGATGATGGGTTTGAAGCAGTCGAAACGGCTGGTAATTCCGCCGAATCCCCCCTTGACATTCTCCATACCTTTCTTGACTGCGGCGGCCCCGTGCTGGGCCTGAAATTTGAGATCGTTGCCGGCCGAAAAAGCACGATCTCCGGCGCCGGTAATGATACAAACCCAGGCATCGGGATCTGCGTCAAAGGCATTGAGCGCCTCGTCCATCTCGGCGCTTGTGGGCGGGCTGATGGCATTCAGGGACTTGGGACGATTAATGGTTAAAATGGTCAGATGTTCCTTTTTTTCGACTTCGATAAGTTCAAAACTCATAAAATACCTCCCCTTGTGAAAATACGGTTAAGCGTTGAAGATGCATTCAAATCGACCATTACAGATTTGCGCTAAAAAGCCACTATAATCTAAAAATTGTCAATAACCAATTAAAAAACAGGCGATGAAAAGCTTAAAAACCGGCACTGATAACTTTGGCGTTGCCGTAATGTCTCATTGACGAATGTAAAAATTTTGATTATGTAGCAGTACGACATTGGATTGCTCATCAAAATTGTACTAAAGGAGGTATCACATGACCGCAAAAGATTGGCCCACCCCAAATTGGCCGGAGGGTGTTTCCAGAGAAATTTCCGATTATGACAAACCCCTTTTTACCATTTTGGACGAAACGGCTCGGGATTATCCGGATAAAACCTATACGATTTTTAGTGACGCGGCCAAAACCTACGCCCAGGTCAAAGAGACGGCCGACCGCATTGCCAACTTTCTGGCCTCGCGAGGCATCGGTAAAGGCGATCGGGTGGCCATCTTTCTACCGAACCTGCCGCACTATCCGGCCATATTTTTCGGTATTCTCAAAGCCGGCGCCGTGTGTGTGACCTGCAATCCCATGTATACGGCCCATGAATTGAACTATCAGCTGAAGGATGCGGGCGCCAAAGCGGTTTTCTGCATGGATCATCCCCAGTTCTATCCGACCACCTGCGAAGCGATCGAAGGGACGAATGTTGAAACCGTCGTCATCTGCAATGTCAAAGCCTATTTGCCGTGGCTGAAAGGCTTTCTGGGTGGATTGCTCGGAAAAATCCCCAAGGCAGACAGCCACCGGCCCGGGCATCTTATCTTTGACGAGGCGGTTGCCGCAGCTACCCCGGAACCACCGGCGCTTGACATCGATCCGAGCAAAGATCTGGCTTTAATCATTTACACCGGCGGGACCACCGGAGTTCCAAAGGGTGCTGCCCTGACCCACTCCAATTTTGTTTACGATCTTAAGGCAACCATGGAATGGATTCGGACTGTTCAGGAGCCCGGCGGCAAGCCGGAGAAAATGAGGGGGGGAGGGTTTCATGTTTTCTTGGGGGTTCTGCCCTGGTATCACAGCTTCGGTATGACCAATTGCATGCTGCTTGGCTGTGCTCTGGCGGCCAAGCTGATATGCGTGCCCGACCCTCGTGCGGGTGACCCGCCCTTTACCGACGTGCTGGAACTGGTGCAAAAATACAAGGCCACCATGTTTGTGGCGGTGCCCACGATTTATGTGGCTTTTGTCAATCACGCCAAAATCAAAGAATACGATTTGAGTTCAGTTATCGCCTGTGGCTCCGGCGGGGCTCCCATCGCTGTTGAACTGGCCAAACAGTTTGAGGCGGTCACGGGAGCAGTTATTTTTGAGGGGTATGGACTCAGCGAAACGGCACCCAACGCCAGCCTGAATCCCACCAATCTTGAACAGCGCAAGTTTGGATCGGTGGGTTTTCCGCTGCCGGGGACAAATTTTAAAATCCTCGATATGGATACGGGTTTGGAGGAATTGCCCCAGGGTGAAGACGGTGAGATCGGAATCTGTGGCCCCCAGGTGATGACCGGTTATTGGAACAGAGAGGAGGAATCACAGGAGGTTTTCCGTGAGATTGACGGGGAGCGCTACTTTTTGACCGGCGACGTCGGTCATATCGACGAAGAAGGCTACATTATCATTACCGATCGCAAAAAGGATATGATTCTGGTGGGTGGATTCAACGTCTATCCGCGTGATGTTGAAGAAATTCTTTTTACGCATCCCAAGGTGGCACAGGCTGCCGTAATCGGGGTGCCCGATCCCAAAAGCGGTGAATCGGCAAAGGCATATATTCAGCTTAAACCAGGCGAAGAGGCGACCGAAGAAGAGTTCCTGACCTGGTCCAAAGAAAAAATGGCCGGCTACAAAAGACCGCGCAGCGTTGAGTTCAGAGAGGAATTGCCGGTGTCGGTGGTCGGCAAAGTATTGCGCCGGGTACTGAAGGAAGAAGAAAAGAACAAATAGAGAAAGCACAAAAAACTTAGCAGGAGGTTCATCGCAATGACCGAACAGACCTATTCCCAGCAGCTGGCAGAAGCCATCGGAGCAGGAGAATCTAAAAACATCCCCAAAATTTTTAAAGCCCTGGCGAGTGAAAAGGAAGCCAGAATGCTCCTGGCGGCCGCACCGCCGGCAACCGTAACCGAAATTGCCGCAAAAACCGGTATTGATGCGGACGAAATCGAAGCCATGATCGATCCCCTGTTTCAAAAGGGACTCCTTTTTAAATCCAGAAAACCGGAAGGAATTCGCTATTACCGGGTCAGAACCGTTCCACAGATGCACGACTCCACCGCTCTAAATTTAGATGCCTCACCGGAAATGCTGGGTCTCTGGAAAGAATACATGCACAAGGAATGGCCGGAGTACATCAAACAAATCGAAACGGTTATTCCCCAGCCGGTGATCCGCGTAATCCCTGTCAATGTCAATATCGATGCCCAGGCCCAGATACTGGCGTTTGATGATGTTAAAAACCTGGTCGACAGTGCAAGGAGCCTGGCGGTGACCAACTGCTCCTGCCGGGTCATCGACGGAGCGTGCGGAAAGGATCTGGAAGTTTGCATCCAGTTTAACAAGGCGGCCGATTATGCCCTGGAGCGCGGTACCGGGCGTAAGCTCGAAAAGGGCGAAACCATGGAGATGCTGAAAAAGTGCGAGGAAGACGGGCTCATCCATGTGGGAGACAACAAGCGCACCGTCGGGCATGTGATCTGCAACTGTTGCAGCGACTGTTGTTTGAACTGGCCGTCCGTACGCGGTGGTCTGGGCAAATTTGTCGTCCCCAGCCGATTCCAGGCCGTGGTGGATGCCGACACCTGCTCGAGTTGTGAAACCTGCCTGGAAAGATGCTACTTTGATGCCATCCACATGGAAGGCGAAGGCGATACAGCCGTGGTGAATGCCGATAAATGCATGGGGTGCGGACTGTGTGCCGTGACGTGCCCGGATGAAGCCATGAGTCTCAGGGAGGTGCGGTCCGAGGATTTTGTCCCGGCTTGATCCCTTGGGGTAGTCTTTATGCGGCCGTTTTCATTACTGATCAAGCCGGTTTCGGCAGATTGCAACCTCCGTTGCGAGTATTGCTTTTACCTTGAAAAAGCCCGCCTTTATCCGGAAACCAGGCGTCACCGCATGCCTGATGAAGTCCTCGAAAAGATCGTCAAAACATATCTGTCCACACCCCAGCCGGTGCATACTTTCGGCTGGCAGGGGGGCGAACCGACCCTGATGGGTCTCGATTTCTTTCGCAAGGTCACCGCCCTGCAGGAAAAATACGGGCAGAGCGGCACAATTGTGGCCAATGGTTTACAAACCAATGCGACCCTTATCGATGATGCGTTCGCCGAGCATCTGGCCCGATACCGCTTTTTGCTGGGCTGCAGCCTTGACGGCCCTCCGGAAACTCATGATCGTTATCGTCTGACAACCGCCGGCAAAACAACCCATTCAGCGGTTTTAAAAGGAATAAACAGCCTGAGCCGCTATGAGGTGGCGTTCAATGTTCTGGTTTTAGTGACCCGGGCCAACGTTAAGGACGCCCGCCGGGTCTACGAATTTCTGACCCGCAACGGCTTTTACCACCATCAGTATGTCCCCTGCGTTGAATTTGATGAAGACGGCCGGGTGCGCCCTTTTTCCATTAACGGGGAAGAATGGGGTGCCTTTCTATGCAGCCTGTTCGACACGTGGTACCCCAAAGACATCAACCGGGTTTCTATCCGGCATTTTGACGCCATCCTTAATAAGATGATTGACGGAAGCACAAATGTGTGTACCCTGGCACGGAACTGTTGTCAGTATTTGATAGTTGAATTCAACGGCGACATTTATCCCTGTGATTTTTTTGTGGAGAAACGCCTCAAGATCGGCAATGTAATGGACACTTCCTGGGCGGAGGCATTATGTGCTCCGGTGTATAAGGAATTCGGGGCTCAAAAAAGCCGTTGGAACGAGGAATGCAGAAAATGCGATTGTTTGAGTTTATGCAGCGGGGATTGTCTCAAACACCGTATGTACGGTGGCCAAAGGTCCCAGAACCTCAGTTGGCTGTGTCCCGGCTGGCAGCGGTTTATTCGGCATACCCGGGAGCGTTTTCAGGATCTTGCCGAAAACATTGTTGCCCGGCAGCGCAAATACAAAGACAAAATAGAGGAAATTCCATCCAAGGATAATCGCGTTGGGCGTAATGAAGCCTGTTCGTGTGGCAGCGGGCGAAAATATAAGCGCTGCTGCGGGAGATAGGAACGAAAAGTGAGTGAGGAAAGTAATAAATGTTTCTGAAAAACATTGTGTTTTGGGCCTATTTAGCCACCTTTCTGGGTGTTTTTGGCCATGCCACCAGCGAGTTCTTTACGGTCTTATCGGGTCTCAAAGGCCCCGAAGTTTCTGTCTGGCGTTTTATGGTGGGCGGCGCCTCCCTGTTGATCGTATCGCTTTCTTCGAAGAATTCCAGGAATCTCTTATTGCCTCTTAGAGAGCAACCCTTCAAAGTGCTGACCCTTTGTATCTTTGGCATGACATTGGCCCAATTGTTTTTCCATTGGTCGCTGGACTATGCCTCGGTTGTCCAGGTCGCAACAATCGTCACTACGATGCCGATTTTGGTTGTTATTTTCGATGGAATTATCAACAAGACACGGATTACAACGCCAAAAATTGTCAGCGGCTTCGGGGCGTTGGCCGGCGTCTCTTTATTGCTGACCGACGGCTATTTAGAGCAACTTAAATTAGGCGGCGGGGTTATCTACGGAGTTGTTCTGGCGCTTTTATGTGCAATTGTCGGTTCTCTTTACCTGGTCCTGATACGTCCTGTGATCAACCGGTACGGCGCGATACGGATCACAACCCTGACGTTTACGTTAGGTGCGGTGGTGCTCTGGGTAACCGTGGGCTTTGTCTGGGATACTTGGGTCGATCCGATGACGCTTTTTGAACGACCGAGCAAAGCCTACTTTTCCATCCTTACCCTTGGAATCTGGAACACCTGTATCGGTTTCATTCTCTGGCTGTGGGGGTTGTCGGCCGCACCGGACATCGGCCGGGCCAATTACCTGTTTTTCCTAAAGCCGGTCATCGCTGCCACGTTGGCATTCTTCATTCTGGATGCGAACATCACGACCTTTCAGCTCTTGGCCATTATGATGGTTTGCGGCTGCGTCCTGGCTGAGCTTTTCTACAATCCAATATCAGAGTGGATGTCTCTTCTGCGGGGAAAGAAGGACACAGAACAATTTAGCGGATCCGAACAGCGCTCATAAATGGCGGATACAGGGTATTGACGAAAAATGAAAAATCGGCGATACTAGCGGCCTATTCTTAGAACAAACAATTTGTGGAGTCGTCCAAAATTAGGAAAACTTATCCAAACACGCTTTAGAAGGAGGTACGAGATTATGGGAGTTTATGATTTTACGATTTATGACGTAATTTGCCGAAACGCACAGCTTTTTGGGGATCGTGATGCGTTTGTTTTCAATGATAAACGATTAACGTTTCAAGAGTATAAACAAAAGTGCGACCATCTGGCGTCAGGTCTGGTAAAGGCCGGTATTCAGACGGGAGACCGGATGGGGGTTGTGGCGCACAATTGTGATGAATTTATGATCCTTTATGGTGCCGCCGCCAAAATAGGCGCCATCGTTTTAGCTGTGAACTGGCGATTTCAGCAAGACGAAGTCGAGTTTGTCCTAAACGATTGTACCGCGCGAATCGCCTTTGCCGGCCCGGATTATCAGGAAACCGTCAAACAGGCCGCCGGTAAAGTGCCATCGATTGAGAAATGCTTCACCATCGGGGCCGGGGAGGCTGCGGAAGGGTTTTTGCCGTTTGAAAGTCTCTATTCAGAAGAGGGGGCTGAAGCCGAATTTGATATTCCAGCCGACTCCGGGTTTGTAATTATTCATACGGCAGCGGTTGCGGGTGAACCGCGAGGCGCGCTTCTCAGCCAGGCAAATGTCGTCCATTGGGACATGATCATGGGTCATGAGTATAATCTGGGACAAGAAGACTGTCATATATGCATTCTTCCGCTTTTTCACGTTGCAGGGCTGTCTCTGACTCTGGGGGCAATGCACATGGGCGGTAAAAATGTGATCATTGAGCGTTTCGACCCGGACCTGACTCTTCGAGCAATTGAAAAAGAGAAGGGCACCGTATTTTTCAATTTTGCGCCTATCCTGGGGATGCTCATGGATAAATACGAGGAAGGTTCATATGATATTTCGAGTGTTAAGTGTGTCTCCGGGCTGGATAGCGGGGAGAATATTAAACGTTTTCTTGAATTGGCGCCGAATGCCAAATACCGCACCGGTTTTGCTCAGACAGAGGCGATGGGTGTGACCGGCGGTCTGGTGGAGGAGCGACCGGGGAGTTCCGGCCGGCCTTCGCCTTTTTTAAAGGTCGCCCTCTTTGATGATTATGATAAGGAAGTTCCGATGGGAACCCCGGGCGAAATATGTGTCCGGGGCCCGGTTGTGTTTTTAGGCTACTGGGGGCGCGAAGAGGATACGGCCTATACCTTTCGCAATGGCTGGCACCATACCGGTGATATCGGCCGCTTTGATGAAGATGGCTTTCTCTTTTACGTAAAACGCAAGGCCGAAAAGGAACTGATCAAACCCGGGGGCGAAAACGTCTATCCGGCCGAGGTGGAAAAAGTGGTCCTCGAGCATGAAAAGGTTGCCGAGGCCAGCGTTATCGGTGTGCCGGATAAGAAATGGGGCGAGGCGATCAAGGCCGTTTGTGTTCTGAAAGCGGGAGAATCTCTGGACCCGAAGGATCTGTCGGAATTTGTGGCCTCGAAAATCGCGCGCTATAAAAAACCGCAATACATCGATTTCGTGGATGCGCTGCCAAAAACCGATGACGGCGAGATCGATCGGGATCAGGTCAAAAAGGATCACGGCGGGAAATACTGATATCCATTCGGCGTGGGACTTGAGCAATAAAGCTGCCCTGTTATGTTTTGGGGAACCGCGGGGCAGCTTTTTATTGATGGCGTCGTAAAAAGTCCCTTCTACTGCGTTGTAATATTTTTTCAGACACTCGGCATACTACTTGTATGGCCTCGTTCCTGAAAAAACACTACGCCTTATATATGAACCTTTTTACTTAGCCATCTTTAGTTGAGTTCGCGATTTTTACGAGATTCTCTTTATCAGTTGGAGAGATAATGTTGCTTGAGGGGAAAGTCGCATTAATCACCGGTGCGGCACGCGGAATCGGCCGGGCAATGGCCCGCGTTTTGGCAGCCGAGGGAGCAGATGTCGGTGTGGTCGACATATTGCCTGAAGTCGAGTCCGCTGTCGGAGAGATTGAAGCCAAAGGCCGGCGTGCGGCTGCCGCCATCATCGATATTTCCGATTCAGCTCAGGTTCGTGATGGTGTTCAGAAAATAGTGGGATCCTTGGGAACCATCGACATTTTGGTCAACAATGCCGGAATCGTCAACA
Organism: uncultured Desulfobacteraceae bacterium; assembly: GCA_964572695.1. GTDB lineage: Bacteria > Desulfobacterota > Desulfobacteria > Desulfobacterales > CAZHA01 > CAZHAH01. The sequence continues at coordinate 17,881 of CAZNFS010000016.1, read as the reverse complement.
ACATCGCCCCCCTAACAAGGATGACGCATGAGGCCTGGCAAAGAGAAATATCGGTCAACCTGTCCGGGGCCTTTAACATGATTAAAGCCGTGCTAAACCCCATGCTTGAGAAGAAGTGGGGTCGCATAATTAACGTGTCATCCATTGGCGGGCCGGGGGGGCTGCACTATCAATCGGCCTATGCGGCCAGTAAGGCCGGCCTCCACGGCTTGAGCAAGACGATTACTCTCGAACATGCAAATGACGGGATTACCTGCAATGTCATTGTGCCGGGGATCATCAATACCGAGCTGGTCCATCAAATGCCCCAAGAAATTCAAGCGGGCGCATTGGCCATGATTCCATCGCGAAGATTCGGCCTGACGGAAGAGGTCGGGTATTTAGTGGCTTTTCTGGCTTCCGATCAAGCTGCGTTTATCAATGGGGCCGAGATAAGTATCGATGGCGGAATGCGGCTCAATACTAGCATCCTGGGGAGTCGTAAAGAACTCAAAGAGTTCAATCAACCCTGACCCTGTAAAAGCAAAAGAGGTCTGTATCTTTTGGCTTAGTGCTCGGATAAACTTCAATCATAATTCAGTACAAGGAGGGGAACGATTATGGGCGTATCGGAAAATAACGGAAAATTCTACCCGGAGAGCGGTTTTTCTGAAAAAGCGTGGATCAAAAATATAGATCAGTACAAAGAACTCTATAAGCAGTCAATTGATGATCCCGAACGCTTCTGGTCGGACGTTACCTCAGAGCTGGTCTGGTTCAAAAAACCCGCAAAAATAATGGACTATAACTTCGATATTCGAAACGGCAAGGTGTTTCATGAATGGTTCAAAGGCGGCACCACCAATATGTGCTATAACTGCCTCGATCGACATCTCGATACCCCTGCTCGGAATCGGGCCGCCATCATCTGGCAGGGAGAACCAAACGAAGATACCAAAATCCTCACCTACCTGACACTGCACCGAGAGGTTTGCCGATTTGCCAATGTGCTCAAGAAAAAGGGGCTCAAGAAAGGTGATCGGGTCACCATCTATCTTCCCATGGTTTGGCAGCTTCTTGTAGCCATGCTGGCTTGCGCCCGATTGGGGCTTCCCCACAACGTGGTTTTCGGCGGGTTTTCAGCAGAGGCGCTCATGCACCGCATTCGTGAGAGCGAATCAAAACTTTTGGTTACCATCGATCAATCCCTGAGAGCCGGCAAGGCTTTTGATTTAAAGGCGAATGCAGACGAAGCCGTGGCCGCATGTCCAACCATCGAAAATGTCATTGTGGTCAAGAGAACCGGGAATCCGATCCCCTGGAATGAGGAGAGAGACAGTTGGTGGGATGATGAGATGGGCGAACCTGATATAGAAGATTTCTGTGACTATGAACGGATGGAGGCCGAAGACATCCTCTACATCCTTTATACCAGCGGTAGTACCGGAAAACCAAAAGGACAGGTCCATACCACCGGCGGATACATGACCTATGTGTATATTACCCAGAAATGGATTTTCGATCTTCAGCCCGAAACCCTTTACTGGTGCATGGCGGACATCGGCTGGGTTACCGGGCACAGCTATATTGTTTACGGCCCGCTGCTGAACGGAACCACCTCCTTTATGTATGAAGGAACCCCTCTGTATCCAAAACCGGACCGTGCCTGGGAACTCATCGATCAGTATAAAATCAACGTCTGCTACACTGCGCCAACGGCTATCCGTGCTTTATCCCGCCAGGGAGACGAATGGCCCGATAAACGCGATCTTTCAAGCTTGAGGCTTTTGGGCACTGTGGGCGAACCGATCAATCCCGAGGCCTGGATGTGGTATCACACCAAAGTCGGCAAAGAAAATTGTCCCATCGTCGATACCTGGTGGCAAACGGAAACCGGCGGAATCCTCATCACGCCCCTGCCCGGGGCATGGCCCACAAAACCGGGATCGGCGACATTTCCGTTTCCGGGCATTATCCCAAAGGTGGTGAGCCCTGTTGTCGACAATCCCGATCCAACCATTAAGGAGATGCCGGTCAATGAGACCGGCCATTTGTGCATCGAAAGACCCTGGCCGGGTTTGTCCAGAACCATCTACAAAGATCACGAGCGGTATGAGCAGACCTATTTTTCTCAGTACCCCGGTATGTATTTTACGGGGGACGGCTGTTTTGTGGATGAAGAAGGTTATTATTTCCTTCAAGGAAGGGTGGACGACGTGATCAATGTGTCCGGCCATCGAATCAGCACGGCCGAGGTGGAAAGCGCGCTGGTGCTCCACCCGGCCGTGGCCGAAGCAGCCGTTGCTGCCATGCCGCACGAAATTAAAGGCCAGGGCATCTATGCGTTTGTAACACCCAAGATCGGATTTGAACCCTCCCAAGAGCTCGAAACGGAACTCACGCAATACGTTAGAAAAGAAATCGGTGCCATTGCCGCTCCGGATAGAATTCAGTTTGCCAATGCGCTTCCCAAGACCCGCAGCGGTAAGATCATGCGGCGGATTTTGAGAAAGATCGCCGAGAAAAAAGAGGATGACCTTGGAGATGTGAGCACCCTGGAAGATTCGGCCGTAATCAAACAATTGCTCGAGGATCGGTAACGCTATTTCAGTTCGTTTCCAGAATATCTCTCAGCGCTATTGATAAATCCTTGAGGCCAAAAGGCTTCTGGATAAAACCGTTGCACCCTTTTGCCAGGATGGTTTTGGCGAGACCGTCGATGCTGTACCCGCTCGAAAGGAGCACTTTAATATCCGGATCGATCTCTTTGAGCCGGTCATAGGTTTCACTGCCACCCATCTCCGGCATGATCATATCCAGAATTACAATGTCGATTTTGTTTTTCTTGTATATTCCGATCCCGTCTTGACCATTTTTTGCCTGGAAAACCGTGTAACCCAAAGTTTTCAACAGCTCTTGGCCGACTTCAATAATGATCTTCTCATCATCGATGAGCAACACCGCTTCCTGGCCCTTTATCACCTCTTTAGATAGTTCTTTTTCCTGCGCGACTTCTTTTTCAGAGGCCGGAAGATAAAAAGTGAATGTAGCGCCTTCCCCTTTTTGGCTATGCACATTGATGATGCCATCATGATTTTTAATAATACCGTAGACCGAAGCAAGCCCGAGACCCGTTCCTCTGCTCTTTTCACGGGTGGTAAAAAAGGGATCAAATATTCTTTGCTGGGTTGCTTTATCCAAACCGATGCCGGTGTCGGTCACCGATATTTTCGCATACCGGCCCGGATTGACGCCATAAGGCTTGACGTATGCTTCGTCCAAGGTTACGTTTTCGGTCTCAATATACAGTTTGCCGGTTCCAGACATGGCCTGCCAGGCATTGACATACAGATTTAATAACACTTGCTCAATTTGAGACCGATCCACTTCCACGACCCAGAGGTTAGCTTGGTTCTTGTTATGGATACTGATCTCTTTCTTTGTTCGGCCAAACATTTCAGAACTCTTGTTGACGAGGTCATTGAGATCGGTCGGTTTGGATTCATATTTGCCACCTCTGGCAAAGCCCAAGAGTTGTCGGGTCAGAGCTGCTGCGCTTTTGACACTTTCTTCAATTCCTTTGAGGTGGTCAGAATGGGGATGGGAAGAATCGATATCCATCAACAGCAATGATGTGCGTCCCTGGATGCCCATTAGCAGGTTGTTAAAATCGTGGGCAATGCCGCCGGCCAAAGTGCCGATGGATTCCATCTTTTGAGCTTGCTGAAGTTGAGATTGAAGCTTCTTTTCCCCGGAGATATCGGTTAACACCCCTTGAACACCGGCGACATTTTCATCCTCATAGATCAGCTTGCTCGAACTTCGTATCCAAATCGGTGCACCTGACTTACCCATAATTCTGTATTCTGTCGGTTTGATAACACCGGAAATGAGTTCCTCGAACCTGGCCGCCAATAACGCAATATCTTCTTCATAGACTATATTAATAAAATGTTGGCCGATTAGCTCTGATGGATCATATCCGGCCAACGATTTTGCGACTGGACTTATATAAGTTAAAATTCCATTTGGGTCGGTACGATAAATGACGTCATTGATATCCTCCACCAAAATCCGATATTTTTCCTCACTCTTTTGCAAGGATTTTTCGGCTTGCTTGCGTTCTTCAACTTCCAATTCAAGATCGCTCTTTGCTTTAATCAAGCGCGCTTGCTCTTGTTCCAGGCTGGTGGCTAAAGCCTTTTCTTTCTCGTGGGTGGTGACAAGCCCTTTGACCAATACGGCCACCGACATTGCGGCTATGGCATTTAAAACGATAAAATTTACGCCGGCGGCGACCATTGCCTGCGGTGTGCTGAAAAACGGAAATGTTTGGCCAAACCGCCCTGTACTAATGAGCCAGGCGATAATAGTCAGTGTGACCCCGTTAAGGACGACAGCGCCGATGGCGGCTTTTGACCCGAGGAGAACTCCCACAAGGACCGCAAAGAAAAACAGCCACACGGGGCCGCCGCTCAAAGGCCCGACAAGAACAATAACGGCCAATCCCACGACATAACACATCAGCAGGGCGATTGCGGATCGGGTTTCATATCTCGGACGTCTTGAAAGCAGAAGACCAAGACACATCACGTACGCAAGGAAATCGAAGACTGCCAGGCTCCACACGTTTTCTTTAACCGCCAGGGCAATGGCGGCAACAATTGCAAAACTGCACAAAACCAACGCCGTAAAAAGCAAGGCAAATAGAATACGTGCGCGCCAGTACAGAAGGCTGTCCTTCTCGGCCACATCGCGTGGTAAAAACCGATCCACGACAAATGTTTGAAATTGTTGGAAGTAATGTTTTTTCAGTTTGGTTTCTTTTTTCAAAATCATTTTTCCTTTTCGAGCGGCAAACCCTGGCATTGAAAGCTATGCCATGAAGCCTCTTGTGATGCGGGATTTGGCTAATACGGTGCGGAACGTTTTGGGCTGAAAAGTTGGAAGATAAGGGAAGGGATGTTTGAAGGGCATTCCATCCTGATTGGGTGGAATGCCCCGGTTTGGTTTATAACAAACCTACACTACGGTAACATTTGCCGCCGCAGGACCTTTTTGACCTTGCTCGATGTCAAAGGTAACCTGGTCGCCTTCATTCAGAGACTTAAAGCCGGATGCATTTATTGCGGAGTGATGAACGAATACATCCGCACCTTCTTCCTGCTCTATGAAGCCAAAACCCTTAGAGTTGCTAAACCACTTTACAATTCCATTAGCCATAGTAGTACCCTCCTTTCAAAAAATTATCATAGCTTCAAACTTCAGGTAGCCACTCTGACAAATGGAACTTCCCTTTAGAACGAAACTGGCCCGTCAATTAATAACAGGCTATACTGATTGGAAGGATAATAACACCTTTTTGGAATAATGCAAGTCGATGCCCGATATTAATCAAATTGAATCATCAATTCAGATATATATTTGGCTTTTCGCTCCAATACTATTTTGGGAAAAAGGCTGGATTTCGTGGCCCGATTCTTAATTGTAATGATCTCGTAAAACGTAGCGAATCCAATTATAGATAGTTAAGCAAAAAGGTTCATATACAAGGCGTAGTGTTTTTTCAGGAACGAGGCCATACATGTAGTATGCCGAGTGTCTGAGGAAATACGACTACGCAGTAGATGGGACTTTTTACGACGCCATTAATTGTTGACATGCAAATTTAGTTTGTATACTAAACATTATTATGAAAGCTTATGATGACTGCATCGTGTTCCTTTTGGCCAAAGCCTATCAGAAAGCACACTCTCAGCTCAAAAAACATTTGTCTCCTTATGGTCTCACTCCCATCCAGAGCCTTATCCTGGCTGACCTGTGGGGAGAGGACGGCATCTCCGCCAGCGAAATCGGTAAACGCTTAACGCTGGATCCGGCAACTTTGTCTGGTGTTGTTGATCGTATGATTTCAGGGGGTTGGATAGGAAAAATATCCGATCCCGAAGATAAGCGCATTCATCGTATCTTTTTAACTGAAAAGGGCAAAAATTTACAGCCCGAGATCCTGGCCGAACGAAATCAAGCCAACGAAGAAGTACTTGAACAGATGAATGTCGAGGAAAAGATATTGTTTAAGCGCCTGTTGCGCGAGGTTCAAAAGTAGTTTTTTTTGAAATAATATTTCGTACACAAAGAAAATAAATCTTTTTTCAAAAGGAGTTAATATGTCGGAGACGGAAATTTATATAAAATTTATCGAATGGTTGGGCAAATCATGGTGGAAACTTACCGAATCAGAGCATCTAATGCCGTTGATCCAGGAACGTTACAGCCCGGAGGAGGCCGCTTTCCTGACCGGAATGCCCCACTCGGCAGCATCGATCGATGAACTGGTGCAGATAAAGGGAATGGAAGCGGATGAACTGGTTCCCCGGCTTGATGCGCTGTGTCAGAAGGGGGTCGTCTATAAAACGCAGCGCGACGGCTCCGTTCGTTACCGGCTCAATGACGCCTATTTCGTGTATTACCGCAGCGCCTTCTGGCCGGGCAGGGAAGATGAAGCCTCCCGCAAGATGGCACCCCTGGCGAATAAATACTACTTTGACGGTCTTTATGACCAATACGCAACGGTTCATGCCAAAGGCCTCAGGGCGCTGCCCATCAACAAAGCCATCGACGATACGCGGCGCATCCTGCCCTACGAAGATGTTGTCCGGGTGCTGGACGCATTTGAATACTACACCGTTTCGACTTGTCCCTGTCGGCACCGTAAAAATATGGATTCGGATTCACGCAGCTGTAAGCACCCGACCGAAAATTGCCTGCATTTCGATGAGCTGGGTCACTATTGCGTTGAAAACGGATTGGGCAAAGAAATTACACGCCAGGAAACGGAAACGATTCTGAAAGCATCTGCCGATGCAGGACTTGTGCACGGTCTCTCCAACTGGCAGGAAAAACCGGATACGATTTGCAACTGCTGCAGCTGCTGCTGTCTGTGGACGGAGGCATATCACAAGCTCGGGCATCATAAAAGTCTGGACCACTCCAATTACAGGGTAAAAATCAGGGCGGATTCGTGTAAAGCCTGCGGCCTTTGCGTGAAGCGCTGCCCCATGGATGCACTGCAGCTGAAGGTGACAGCCGAAGCGCAGAACAAATTCAGCAAAGCCGCCGTATTGGAGCCGGAAGCGTGTATCGGCTGCGGAGTATGTGTCCACAAATGTCCGACAGGATCTTTGACTCTGGAACGCAAAGAAGAGATTGTCGATCCGCCAAAGGATGTGCGTGAATATGGAATGCGATTTATGGCGGATCGGAAAAAGGGGATACCGCTTTTGAGGGGACAGAAGATTTTAGATTGACGATTGATGATTGATGATTGTTGATTTAAGGATGGGCACTCATTTTTATAATATGACAGAGCGATGCGATTTCCATCAATCGACAATCATAAATCAACAATCATAAATCCATATCCGACTTGTTCGGATTGGGAATAGTAAAGAGGGGGAACCATGGCTGAATGGCATAAAACCGGATGTGTGATATGTGCCCAGAATTGTGGGCTCGAGGTATGGGTTGAAGACAACCGCATGGCCAAGGTGCGGCCGGATAAAGACAACCTGCGCAGTCAAGGGTATATTTGCCGTAAAGGGCTGAAGGTGGCTTACCATCAGCACCATGCCCAACGCTTGACTCATCCGCTAAAACGGGTGGGCGACAATTTTGAAAAAATTTCCTGGGATCAGGCCATCGACGAAATTGCACAAAAGTTGCGGGATATCGTGGACCGGCATGGCCCAAGGTCGATGGCCTACATGGGCGGCGGCGGCCAGGGGTGCCACTTTGAGGCTGCCTTCGGTGTTCGATTGATGCGCGGTCTCGGCTCCCAGTATAACTACACGGCTTTGGGGCAGGAACTCACCGGCTCATACTGGGTTTGGGGCCGGGCCGTGGGGCGGCAGAATTTACTTGTCGGGACTGATCATCACAACACCGACATGCTGGTTGCGGTGGGGTGGAACGGCATGATGAGCCATCAGATGCCCCAGGCACGCAAGTTTTTAAAACAGTTTTCAAAAGACCCGGAAAAACTGCTGGTCGTTATCGATCCGCGCATGTCTGAGATTGCGAAAATCGCCAATATGTATCTGCCCGTCCGCCCCGGTACCGACGCCCTTATGACCCGGGCTATGATCGCGATAATTCTTGAAGAAGGATGGCAGAATCAGACCTATATTGATCAACACGTCAACGGCGTTGACGAAATCGCCGCCTGGTTTGCGGATTTTGATGTTAAGAGTGCGCTCCAGGTCTGTGAGCTCGATTATGCTCAGGTGAAGGATTTGTGCCGGCTCATGGCAACGCGGAAATGGTCCATGCACTATGACCTGGGTGTGCTCATGAATCGTCACAGCACGGCCACCACTTATCTACAGACGATCCTTTTGGCCCTATGCGGCCGGATTTGCGTTCCGGGGGGGAATGTGATCCCCGGCTCGGTGATGCCACTGGGATCGCATTCAGATGAACGTGATACAAGCACCTGGCGTACTGTCACGACAAATTTTCCGGCCATTATGGGTGTCTTTCCCCCGAATGTGATGCCGGAAGAGATCCTCAGCGACCACCCGGAGCGGTTGCGCGCCGTCATTATTGGGCAGTCCAACCCGCTGCGCTCCTATGCAGACACAACCGCTTATGAGAAGGCCTTCAAGCATCTCGATTTGCTGGTGACAGCCGAGCTGGCCATGACCGAAACCGCCCGGCTTTCGCACTATGTGCTGCCGGCCCGCTCTGGATATGAATCGTGGGACGGCACTTTTTTCCCCTGGACGTATCCGGAAATTTTCTTTCAAATGCGCCCGCCGATTATCCAGCCGGAAGGCGAACCTTTAGAAGTCAGCCAGTTTATGACGCGACTGGCCGACACGCTGGGTATCATCCCTGAGATCCCGGATTCACTTTTTGAAGCCGCAAAGGGCGACCGACTGCAATTTGGGATGGCATTGATGACATATGCCCAATCCGAACCGATGGCCATGCAGAACATGCCCTTTATTCTGGCAAAAACACTGGGCGAAGAATTGGGATCCGCCAATTTGGCCACCTTATGGGGTCTTTTGATGACGGGGCCGAAGCAATTTCAGGAAAATGCCGCCCGCATGGGGTTTACGCCCGGCCTGGCCATGGGTGAAGAAATTTTTAAGGCGATCCTTGATCGTCCGGAAGGGATCTGGATCGGCAGTTTGGACCCGGAAAAAAATATGCAGCGCATCAAAAACAAAGACGGACGGGTCAAAGTCCTGATTCCCGAACTGGCCGAGTGGGTTCAGGGGATTGACGCCCGATCCGAATCCGAAGCCCTCAAGGCCGACGCCCAGTACCCGTTTGTGCTTTGCGCCGGTCGCCACATGGATATGAACGCCAACACGCTCATGCGTGACCCGGCCTGGAACAAGGACCGCCGGGCATGTACGTTGGCCATGCATCCCGAAGATGCCAAGGCAAGGGGCTTCGAGGATATGCAAACAGTAAAAATTACGACCGAAGCCGGATCAGAGGAAATTGAGCTGGAGGTGACCGAAGAGACACGCCCGGGGCAGGTAATCATACCGCATGGATTTGGCTTGGAATATAACGGCAAAGTGTATGGCGCCAACGTCAACCGCCTGACGAAAAACACCTATCGGGATCATGTGGCCGGGACACCCCTACACCGGTATGTGCAGTGCCGCATTGAAGCGATCTAAAAAAAGAGAAAAGGTAAAAACATGAGTCAAGAATTGAAACAAGCAATTATCGAACATTTAGGGCGCAGGGTAGGTGACGTCGGGTTTGCACCGGTGGATCGATTTGAAGAGGCACCGGAGAAGCATCACCCGGCGACGGTCTGCAAGGATGCGCAGACCGTTATTGTATTCGGGATCAGCGTGCCGCGGGGGATGCTCCATTCACCCGATTATAATCTGCACCTGCTCCATCGCAGTTATCACACCGCCTATAAGCAGCTGGACGAGCTGGGTGTGGGGCTCTGCAATTTCATCGAGGCGCAGAATGGCCATCAGGCGGTGCCGATCCCCAGCTATGCGCCGATGGTTTTCCGTAAAATGGAGCCCTGGGGGCTCCTGTCGCTCAAACACGCCGCGGTCAGGGCGGGATTGGGCGCTTTCGGCCGCAGCGGCCAGATGTATCATCCCCAATATGGCTCGCTTCTGCGGCTGGGAGCGGTGGTGACGAATGCCGATCTCCCCGCTGATCCGTTAAACGATCATTTGCCCTGCCCGCCGCGCTGTCATGCCTGTCAACAGGTGTGTCCCTCCAAAGCTTTCGACGATCAAGGGGATTTCCACCGGATGAAATGCCTGGCACACGCCATTAAACACGCGATTTATCCCCTGGCGCTAAAGGATGAGAGGGGTTTCCAGCATATCGAACGCGTCATCAACACCGCCGGATACGATTACTGGATCGATTGTAGCGAGTGCCTCAAGGTCTGCCCCTTGAATAGGCGACAAAAAGAGAATACTTGAAAGGAGAAAACAACATGGAAAAGCTGACAAGTAGAGCAAAGGCACTGGCCCACTGCTATGGCGCCGGTGCCGTTGGCATCGCCACCATTGATATGCTTAAAGGGGGCCCGCCATCGGCAGATCTGACATACGTATTGCCCAATGCCAAATCAGCTATGATTTTTGCAATACCTTTGGATCAGAACCTGATAGAACCCTATTTTGCCAAAAAGGATCACACCTCTCATTTCCAGGATAATATCCATAAAAACGTCATCGCCAGCGGGATTTCGCTAGAGCTTGCCAATTATTTGGACCAAAAGGGGTATCCATCGATTGCGTTGAATTCCAATGCCGCTTACCGGAGCGATACCCCCAATGGACGTTTTGACGAAAAGCCACCCATTTCGCATCGATATCTGGCCGTTGCTTCGGGGATCGGGTTTTTTGGGCATTCGGGGAACTTCCTGACGCCAACCGAAGGGGCCGCCGTCATCCTGGGATCCGTCGTTACCGAAGCCGAATTGATACCCACCCAACCGATACAGACAGAGGAGAATTATTGCGACGACTGCCTGTTGTGCGAAGCGGCCTGCGCATCAGGATTTATTAAAAAGGACGGTAAAGTGACCGTTACAATGGGAGGTCGCGATTTTGCATATGGCCAACGAAGACACAATAACCGTTGCGATTATGTGTGCGGCGGCTTTGCCGGTCTGCATAAATCGGGTAAATGGTCGACCTGGTCACCGGCCAGATTCCCGATCCCTGAAACGGACGAAGCGTTTTATCCGGCGTTGCTTAACGCCGTAGGGCCGTTTCTTAAGAGACCGAAAACAGAAATGATGGTGTTTAACAACCTGATGCCGGGGGATAAAATAGAATTAACGTGCGGGAACTGCCAGCTGCTGTGTCACCCGGAGAAGGAAGTCCGCAAAAAACGCTATAAATTGCTGACCCAAAGCGGGGTGATCGTCCAAAATCAGGACGGATCGCGTGAAGCGGTTTCGCCTGAAGATGCAAAAGAACGGCTGGCTGCCATGCCCCCGGAACAACGCGCTCTCTATGAGGAGGTATAACATGTTAAAGACACCTATTACTGAAATGTTCGGAATTGAGCGGCCCATTGTTCAGGGTGGGCTCATGTGGATCGCCAGATCGGAGCTTGCCGCTGCAGTCGGCAATGCGGGCGGTATCGGCTTTATGACAGCCCTCACATTTGACGAACCGGAGGGCTTAAAGGCCGAAATTCGCAAGTGCCGAGAGATGACCGACAAACCGATCGGCGTCAATCTGACCTTTCTACCCACCTTTCGCCCCCCTGATTATCCGGCCTATATTAATGTATGCATCGAAGAGGGGATTAAGTTTATCGAAACCGCCGGCCGGAACCCGGAACCGTATATGGAACAAATCAAGTCCGGGGGAATCAAGGTGATTCATAAGTGCACTTCCGTGCGGCATGCCGTCAAGGCCGAGAAGATCGGCTGTGACGCCGTGAGTATCGATGGATTTGAGGCCGCAGGACACCCGGGTGAGGATGATGTGACCTCATTAATTCTGATCCCTTTAACCCAAGATGCCTTAAGTATACCGATTATTGCTTCCGGTGGGTTTGCCGATGGCCGAGGGCTTGTGGCTTCGCTGGGACTTGGAGCGGATGCCATGAATATGGGCACCCGTTTTGTTGCCACGCAGGAGGCGCCGGTACATCCCAACGTCAAGCAGGCTTATGTCGATCACGGAGAACGCGACACCCGCTTGATTATGCGCACCCTGAGGAATACGGAACGGGTTTTACACAATCCCGTTGTCGATAAAGTACTCGCAATCGAGAGCAAGGGCGATACCAAAATCGAGGATATCGCCCCCTATGTATCCGGAATGGAAGGCAAGCAGATGCTGGAAAACGGTGAAATGGAGAAAGGGGTTCTGGCGGCCGGCCAGAGCACGGGCCTCGTGCGTGACATTCCGACGTGCCAGGAACTACTGGATAGGATTATGGCCGAAGCTGAGGAGATTATTAAAGCCAAGTTTGCGCAAGCGCTTTAGCAGAAATAAAGAAAAGAGGAGAATCATCATGGCAGTAGAAAGTATTTATGAAACATTAGCCAAGCATCTGGACCAGGGGATTGTCGCAGCTCCATTATCCCCCGCGCTTTTAGAAATTCTAAAAGTATTATTTCCCAGGGAAGAAGCGGAGATCGCCGCCAAGCTGCCTCTCCAGAATCAGACCCTGTCGGAATTAGGTGCCCAATTTCCCGATCAGGCCGATTCGCTCGAGGAAATCCTCAATCGTATGGCAAAACGCGGAACGGTTTTTACGAGTCAACGACCGGGAAAAGAGCGCAAATATCGTCTGCTTCCATCGGTCGTGGGGTGGGCCGAAACACCTTTTTGGGCCGCCAAGGATACGCCGGAAGCCCGCAAACTGGCACCCCTGTGGTTAAAATACAGGGAAGAGGCATTTGGAGAAGAATTGGCCCGCAACAAAACACCGGTCATGCGGGTCCTTCCGATTTCCAAATCCCTGCGTGAGACAAGTGAAATTATGCCTTACAACGCACTCAAACCGATGGTTGAGGCCCAATCGTTTTGTGCCGTGGCCCATTGTCCCTGCCGCCAAATGAGGACATATGTGGGAGAGGGATGTGAGCATTCACTTGAAAATTGTCTGCATTTCGGTACCATGGGGCGCTATATGGTCGAACAGGGGATGGCCCGGGAGGTAACAACCACCGAGACGCTGGAGATTTTAAAAGCAGCCAACGCGGAAGGATTGGTGCATGCGGCAGAAAATATGGAAGGCCATCTGGGAACGATCTGCAACTGCTGTGGTTGCTGTTGCGTGTTTCTGGATACAAAAAAGAAGCTGGGACTCCATACCATCTCTTCGTCCAACTATGTCGCGCAGGTTGATAGTGCGGAATGTGAGGGCTGCGGCACCTGTGAAGAGCGGTGCCCCATGGATGCCATCCGGGTCGGGGAAGAGGAAGTGGCCGTTGTGGATGCTGCGACCTGCATCGGTTGCGGCGTCTGTACCCCGGCCTGTCCCAATGAGGCGGTGGAGCTGGCCCTGCGTGAGCAGGTTACACCGCCACCGGATTTGAACGAATTTTTAACCAAGCGCTGGAAGCATGAGGCAACCGGCTAATTTTTTTCGATGATATCAACAGATTTATCGGCATTCAGATAATGTTTTTGGCAAGGCTAGAAGGAACCCCCCAGAGTATGGCGTACAAATGGTACGTTGTCCCGACTCTGTCGGGACTGATAACGCAGCCAAAAAGCTTTATCTGGAAGACTATTAAAGGAGGTTATTGAAGATGACTCAGGAAGTTTACAAACAGATGTTGGAGGTTATGAAAAGCCGTCGAGGCGCCTATGCGGGCATGGATATTCCGGAATTTTATGCCATGGTGGAGGAGCTCTTCACCCCGCAGGAGGCCGAAGTGAACAACGCCCTGCCGCGTAAACCGGCAACTGCGGCCGACATTGCCAAAGAGATGGGCCGGGATGAAACGGAAATCGAGCAAACCCTAGAGCAGATGGCCGACAAGGGACTTTGTACCACTTTTGTGGCACAGGACACGCGGTTCTACCAGGGGGCAGCCTTTATGATCGGGATATTCGAATATCAATTCATGCCGGGCCGGGTAACCGCACGAGATAAAAAAATAGCCCGGCTGATCCATGATTATAAAAAAGCGTATGAGTCCAGTAAAGCCGCACGCCCGATGACATACCCCACCACTCGGGTCATCACCGTAGACAAAACCATTATGGCCGGTAATACGATTCATACCTATGACCAGGTGGCGACCTTTATCGACAAATACGATACCATTGGCGTGGGAACCTGTTTCTGCCGGCATAAGGCGCGCTTGCTGGATGAGGACACCCACGAGATGCCGATGGATGTGTGTATGTTATTTGGAAAGGGTGCGGAGTATCTCATCGAAAGACTGGGGGGGCGCAGGTTGAACAAGGAGGAGGCACGCGAAATCCTGGATCAGACAGAAGAGGCGGGGCTGGTGCATATGACCCGCAACACCACTGAAGACATCACTTTTATGTGCAACTGCGACCGCTGGCATTGTGAGGTCATTAAGGGTGTTCTCAAGCAGTCCAAACCGGGGCTGTTCTTCAACTCGGGCTATCTGCCCCGTTTTGATCCGGATCTTTGCCAGGCCTGCGAGACGTGCATCGGACGTTGCCCGGCGGATGCACTGGTCATGGGAGATGCGGATGTACCGGTAGTTGATCTGGACCGGTGCTTCGGGTGTGCGGCTTGCGCCACCGGATGTCCGGACGAGGCGATCGGGATGGATGCCAAACCCGATTTTGCGGTCCCGCCCAAGGATCCCAAAGAGCTGGTAACGGCACTGAAGGCGAGCATGGCAACGTAACCTAAACATCATTTAGAGGTGACTGTAATGTCAAAATTATTTGAAACAACAGAAATTAATGGAATGAAGCTGGCCAACCGGTTCGTACGATCCGCAACCTGGGAGGGAATGGCGGCTGATGACGGTGCCGTCACGCCCAAGCTGAATGATTGTATGGTCAAGCTGGCCGAAGGCGGTGTTGGGCTTATCATTTCCAGCCACGCCTATGTTCATCCCCGCGGACAGGCAGGTCCCTGGCAGCTGGGGGTGTATAAAGATGAATTGATCCCCGGCCTGCAAACAATGGCTGCGGCGGTACACGCAAAGGGCGGCAAAATTGTCATGCAGCTGGCCCACGCCGGGTTTTTTGCTAATGCCAAATTGACCGGGCAAACCCCGCTTGCGCCTTCAAATGTTGAAGGAATTGCAAAAGGACCACGGCAGGAGTTGAATGTGGCCGAGATAAAAGAAATTGTAGTCGCACTCGCCCGAGGCGCCGGAAGGGCAAAGGAGGCCGGTTTTGACGGGGTGCAGATTCATTCGGCCCACGGATATCTTTTGAGTCAGTTCCTGTCACCGGCGTATAACAAGCGCACCGATGAATATGGGGGTGATATTCGCAGCCGGGCAAAAATCCATAGGGAGGTTCTCCAGGCCGTCAGGGATGCGGTCGGCACCGGCTACCCGGTTTTGATAAAGATAAATTCACAGGATTTCATAGATGACGGATTAAGCCTCGAAGATTCGGTTCAGGTGGGGAAGATGATGGCCGACGGCGGAATCGACGCCATAGAAATCAGCGGCGGTATGCTCAACAACCCCAAATTGAGTCCCAGCCGGATGGCGATCAATAAAGCAGAAAAAGAGGCCTATTTCCGGGAAGCCGCCGAAGCGTTTCGAGCCAAAATTGATGTACCTTTGATCCTTGTCGGCGGCAATCGATCTGTTGAAGTGGCCGAACGGCTGGTGGACGAAAGTATCGTGGATTATGTCTCGCTGTGCCGGCCGTTGATTCGGGAGCCGGACTTGATCAACCGCTGGAAATCCGGGGATCTACGCAAAGCGACCTGTATTTCCGATAATCAATGTTTCGGACCGGGCCAGAAAGGGGAGGGGATTTACTGTATTACCGAGGAAAGGGAAAAGCAAAAAGCTTCTGCCAATTAAATATCGGAGACGTGCCATCTCATTGCGTTAAATCAAAGCCTGATCCATTGGATCAGGCTTTTTTTTATACCCTACATTCTGCCGGGTACGCGACTGATCCAACCGAAGGGCGCCTTGTATTTTATATATATAGAAAAAAACCTTGACAAATTTTAAAATTTATGAAATCAATAACCATATTTTAACCTAAACAGGGTTAATGGTGCCAAATGGCAGCGAAAATTGATATCGGCCCAAAAATCAAAGAGATCCGGTTGCAAAAAGGGCTGAAACTCAAGGATGTCGCTGACAAAACGGGTCTTCCCATCAGCCTCATCTCCCAGGCCGAAAACAACAATACCGCCCCATCACTTTCTACTCTCATCAAACTTGCGAATTATTTTTGTTACAGAATAAGAGAATAAAATGGATTTTCAGTTATCAAAAGAACACTTAATGTCGCAAAGAGCGATTAGAGATTTCTGCAGAAAAGAGATAGCCCCGTTGATTGAACCAGGCGAGGAAGCTGGGAGGTTTCCCCTGGAACTATTTCCCAAAATGGGGGAGTTAGGTTATCTCGGGGCCAGTTTTCCGGAAGAATATGGTGGCATGGGCACCGATAAAATCACTGAATGTCTGCTGATTGACGAAGTGCACCAGGTTTCAGCCGGCATTGGTGGTGCATTGCTAGTTCAGCTGGGACTGGGGACTTTCCCTATCCTGAAATATGGTTCAGAGGAACAGAAGAAAAAATTCCTTGAACCAGCTATTCTTGGAGAAAAAATCGCATCTTTCAGCTTGTCGGAGCCTGATGCAGGCAGCGATGCAGCTGCTATCAAAGCAACTGCTGTTCGGGACGGTGATTCCTATATTTTGAACGGTACCAAGATATTCATCACCAACGGCCCTATTTGCGATTATACCATCTTCGTTGGATACACCGATCCTACCAAGCGTGGCAAAGGCATTAACCTGTTTATCGTAGAGGATGGTACGCCCGGGTTTATTAAAGGCAAAAAACTGGATAAGCTCGGTCTGAGAATCTGTGAGACATCCGAAATGGTGTTTGACAACTGCCGGGTTCCCGCATCTGTTATGATTGGCAGCGAAGAGGATGCCGGCTTTGCGCAGCTGGAAGAAACACTGCGTTGGGGACGAATCGTCTACGGTGCCCGATGTGCAGGGTTGGCTCAGGGTATTTATGATATGACTTTAAAATATGGGAAACAGCGGGTTGCTTTTGGGAAACCAGTCGGCAGTTACCAGGTGAACAAATTCCAGCTGGCTGATATAGCCATGTATATTGATATCATTCGCACAATCACCTATAAAGCCGCCTGGATGCACGAACAGGGCATACCTTGTGCAAAAGAGGCATCCTACGTGAAATTATTCAGCACCGAAATTACCCAGAAGATTGCTGACTTCGGTATGCAGCTGCACGGCGGATACGGCTACATGATGGAAGCTCCTATTCAGAGATTCTGGCGAGATGCCAGGGCATTTACAATTACTGAAGGAACCTCTGAGATTCAACGCATGGTTATTGCAAAGGAGCTTGGACTTTGAGACAGGCAATCGATTCGGCATTTTTTAATAAACATAAAATATTTCTTGATATATTTTAATTTTTCTGAAAATTGATAATAACTTATGCGTGAGGCCCGCGGTATAATGAAAAGCACATACCCGTGGCGACGATCAGATTTATTTTGAGTTGCTCAACCCATCACTCCGTAGCAAAAAGTTCGAAGCCGTATTCGCAAGGGCTAAAGAATTTGAAAAACCTCCAGAAAATTATACGCATAGCGGAAGACCAATATATAACGCGCCAGCTGATACCAGGGGGGGGGCAATGTGCGTATTCCGGTGAAGTCGGCCATGTAATCCGGAGGAAGGCGGCCGCCCGTT
>CAZNFS010000015.1:30234-31744 GCA_964572695.1 uncultured Desulfobacteraceae bacterium | reverse complement strand
GATCAAGAGCAAAAGAATCAAAAGGATAATCAGAAGAAGAAACGAGACACAGAAGAAGAAAAATCACTGCCAGAAAGCGCATTGCCCCAAAAAAAGATAATCGACATTATCGTTTAAGCGTGTGGTTGACTGAAATGGAACTTTTAATCCTCACCCAAATTGGAATTGATATCGTAATAGTCAGCATTTTTATTGTGCTAATCAAACGCCTGCGGTCTATCCATAGAAATTCCGTATCACATAATGACTTAAAAGAATATGAATCCTTGTTGATTGAAGCCGACAAGGTCTCGGGTCGATTTAAAGAACAGCTGGAGGAAAAGCAGCAACTGATAAAGCGACTTATGAAACAGCTGGACAAAAAGATAATGAGTTTGAATGTGAACTTGAACCGGGCCGATGCACTGCTCCATCATAACTTGACAGACAATGGCGACCGCCACCTTGTTTCCGCAAAAGATTCTCAAAAAAAGATTATGAATTTGGCACAAGAAGACTGCACGCCTGAAGAAATCGCTGATACGCTGGCAATCCCCAAAGAAGAAGTGCTGCTTGTCTTAGACCTAAATAAAAATAGACCCAACGGGTCGTAAAGAGGGTGTATTTTGATCGAAGCCGGCTCCCTTTCGTTCCCAAACCTGAAAATAACCTTCCCTTCAGAAGCAAAATCTAAAATCCCGCTGGCGCTTTTGAAAAATGAGATTATCAAGGGCAAAGTCATCAAAGCACTGACGTCCCAAACCGCGCTGCTTTTGATTAAGGGTCGAACTGTTCTGGCACAAAGCAATGCCCCGCTGAAGGAAGGAACGGTCGTGTCATTAAAAGTCGTCGACACGGATCCCATGCCAACCCTCAAGCTCCACCAGGCACCCTTGGTCAAATCCGCCGGGGCCAATATGGGGCTGATATTTTCGGCCCTGGAGGAAAACATCTGGGGGTCTGTGATGGAAAAGGTTGTTGAATCCGGATTCCCCAAAACAGAAGGCACGCATATAAAAGCGGTCTTAAATGAGTTGTCGCGCGATTTATTGTTAAAACCGAAACCTGATTTTTTAAAAGCGTTGATAGACAAATTGGGCTTGCGATGGGAGGCCAAATTGCGCAACCTCTTCATTTCAAAACAGGTTGAAAGCGGTCGCATCGAAAATCTAATCAAAGGAGACTTAAAAGGATTGGTTGCCCGAGCGATTGTGCTTACGCAAGAAGAGGAGGGTTTCTTGAATCGTTTTATGACGACCCTGGATAATATTCAGATCCTTAATCGACTCGGTCTGGATCAGAAGCAAAAAATCTTTCTGCCTGTACCCATGCACTTTCCAGACGGGGCTTTTACGGTGGGCCAGTTATTAATTCATCTGCCTCAAGAAAAATCGTACCCAGAGGAAAATCAGAGGACTGAAAAAGCACTTTTTAAAGTCACATTTTTGCTGCAAATGTCAATCCTGGGGCCCCTGCGGGCAGATCTGACGTTAAGCGGAAAAACGATTAACGCAAGAATCTGGCTGACAAA